>JADFZT010000002.1:0-19769 GCA_015232395.1 Magnetococcales bacterium
GGGGGGGGGGGGGGGGGGGGGGTACAGCGGGGGGGGGGGGGGGGGCGGGGGGATGGCACGTGTGTGGGCTGACCGGCTGGTTTGGTCCAGCTCCGGGGGGGGATCGACAGGATTGTCTCAACGCCATGGTGCGCGCCATCGCCCACCGGGGGCCGGATGGGCGGGGAGTCTATCATCAACCGCTGTGCGCTCTGGGGCATGTGCGCCTGGCGATCATCGATCCGGACTCCGGGCATCAACCCATGAGTGACCCCGATGGACGGGGGGTGATCGCTTATAATGGCGAGGCCTATAATTTTCCGGCGCTTCGGGAGGAGCTGCTGAAAAAAGGCTTTTCCTTCCGCTCCCGCACCGATACCGAAACAGTCCTGGCGCTGCATTTGGAGCAGGGAATTCAGGGGGTGGCGCGGCTTTCGGGGATGTTTGCCTATGCTTTGTGGGAGCCCCGCGCCCGGCGGGGATGGCTGGTGCGGGATCGTCAGGGCATCAAGCCCCTCTTTTATCGCCTCGAAGGGGAGCGGCTGCTCTTCGCTTCGGAGGCCAAATCCCTTCTTCCGGCTCTGGGTGAAAAGCCCAGCCTGGATCTGGATGCGTTACACCTCCTGCTCAACTTTCGCTATCTCCCGGGGGATCGGACGCTCTTTTCCGGTATTTTTCAGCTGCCGCCAGGAGGGGTGATCTGCTGGGAGAACGGGCAGGTACATTTTGGCTCCCTGGACTCCTTTGCAGCTGGGGATTCTGAGGAGGGGGGAGGCGCAACGGGGGCAGCTCCTGATATCGAAGAGGTGCGGGAATTATTAACCCGGGCGGTGGAGCGCCATCTGATTGCGGATGTGGATGTGGGGGCTTACCTCTCCGGCGGGCTCGACTCCTCCACCCTGGCGGCGCTGGTTCGCAAAAAACAACCCGCGCGCCATTTTCCCACCTTCACGATTGAGGCCGGGGATCGGCCGGAAGAAGCGGACGAAGCGGCCCGAACGGCCCACATTTTGGATATTCCCAACCACCGCCAAGGAATGCCGGCGGATTTGGGAAAATGGCTGGGGCCGCTGATCTGGCATCTGGAAACTCCCAAGGTCAATGCCTTCCAGGCCGCTGCGGTCGCCCGTCTGGCCAGCCGTCACGTGAAGGTGGCCTTTTCCGGTTTGGGGGGGGATGAGCTTTTTATGGGCTATCACGCCCACCGATTCATGCGCTACCTGGAGCCTTTGGGCGCTGGGTGGGCGTTGCCCCTGCGGGGGGTGGCCGCGGGTATGGGGGGGATGGCCGCTCAGGGGGTTGGCGGCTGGCTGCCCCTGCCCTGGGAGGAGTCAGTCCGGGGGCTTCAAATGTTGGGAGCCGCTGGAACCCCTCGCTCTTACGGTATTTTTCGTAATATTTGGGAGAGCGATAAAGCCCGCCGCCGCCTTTATGGCACCCGGCTTCTGGATGAAAATCCGGTGGATGCCTGGGGGGAGCTGGAGAGGCTCTGGCCCGACTCCGGGGAAGGATTCATGGGGCAAGCCTTGGCATTCGAAAACCAAAATAAACTGGTCAACGATTTTCTCTGGCAGGAAGATCGGGTGAGCATGGCTTTTGGTTTGGAATCCCGTACCCCCTTTTTGGATGAGTCCCTGTGGCAGCGGCTGGCGGGGGTGCCCAGAGAGCAGTTGATGCCGGGGGGGCGTCTGAAGGGGTGGATGCGGGAGATTGTCTCCCCCTGGCTCACCCCGGAAATTCTCCATCGCCCCAAAAGCGGCTTTCAGGTCAACGCAGCGCGCTTTTTTACCAGCCACCTGCGTCCCCTGGCAGACCAATATCTCTCCCCGGAGCGTTTGGCGGCGGATGGTTTGTTTAATCCCGAATTTATCAGGCAGATACTGGCGACTCCCCCGGACAGACGTCTGCGGTGGCACTATTTTTTGCTCTACCTCATGATCGGCGTCGGGGTGTGGGTGGATCTTTTCGAAAAAGGGGAGCAGGCGACATGGCGGTAACGGCAGCCCAGTTGGACGAGATCCTGGACAAGGTCTATGAGTGGGGCCGGGTACGGGGGTGGCAGGGATATAACAAACATGATGGTTTGAACAGCCCCCTGCTGAACGCCACCCTGGGCTGGAGCCGTTGGCCCCGATTGGTGGCGATCCAGGGGGTGATGCGCATGCCGATCAATATCCGCCCCCTGCTGATGGTGCGCCCCACCCGCAACCCCAAGGGGCTTTCACTTTTGGCGCGGGGGCTTTTCCACCGCTATGCCGCAGCAGGGGGGGCAGCGGGTGGTGGTCAGGGATATCTGGAAGAGGGGTTGGGATTGCTGGAACTGCTGGGACAGGATGTTTCGGTGGGGAGTTGGAGCGGGCTGGGCTGGGGCTATCCCTATCCTTGGCAGGATGGGGGGTTTTTTGCTCCTACCAACACCCCCAATGCGGTGGTGACGAGTTTTGTCTGCGAGGCTTTTCTGGATGGCTATGAGGTGACCCGGGATGATCGCCACCTGGAGACCGTCGCTGGAGCCCTCGATTTTCTGCTCACCGATCTACCTGTCCTGCTCGATGATGACCGTCACCTCTGTCTCGGCTATCAGCCTGTGCCCATGACCATGCGGGTGATGGATGTCTCCATCCTGATCGGTGCGGTGGCGGCCCGTTTTGGGGTTCTTTCCGGAAATAGCAAATGGCAGGAAAAAGCCCAGCGCCTGGTCCGTTATGTGGTGGAGCAACAAACCCCCGAAGGGGCCTGGTATTATACCGATCCCCCCAGCGCCTCCCACGTTAAGATTGACAACTACCACACCGGCTTTATTCTCGATGCCCTGGAGCGCTATATGGCGGCCACCGGGGATCGAGCGTGGCAGAAGAGCTATGACAAGGGGTTGGATTTTTATGCCCGACACCTCTTCAACCCCGACCACTCCCCCCGCTGGCGCAGCGACTGCGACTATCCCCACGACATCCACGGTGCGGCTCAGGGGATTCTCACCTTTTCCCGCCACTGGTCCAGTCACGGCGAGCTGGCCCAGGGGATCGCTGATTGGGCGCTTTCCACCATGTATCACCCCGAGGGCCGGTTTTTTTATCAGGAGGCGGCTTGGTTTAAAAAGCGCTTCACCTTGCTGCGCTGGTGTAACGGCTGGATGGCTCTGGCTCTGGCCACCCTGCATCGCGCCAAGAGTGAATCCCCTCCGACCTGAATGCCATGACTCCCCCTCAAACAGAAGAGGCTTCGAAGGCCGTGTCCGGTATGGAGCTGACGTTTTTGCTCCTGTTGCTGGCCGGGCTCTATTATCCCCTCACTTGGAGTGAGCTGGCTGGGTTTATGGGGGATGATGCGGTCTACCTGCTGGTGGCGGACTCTTTTTCCCCCTGGATTGGTGAGCCTGGGGAGGTGGCCCGATATATCTCCGGAGTCACCCTCTTTCCTCCGATGTACTCTTTTGTTTTGGGTTTTTTTGGTGGGGGCTCCCAAAATGTGCCTCTCTCCCACGCCATCACCACCACCTTTTGGTTGGGCGCCTTGGGGGTGTATGGGGTGTGGGTGGGGCGGGTGGTGGGGAGTTGGCGTTGGGCTTTGGGGCTTTTGCTGCTGGTTGGGTTGGCCCCTGGGGTGTTGCTGCACAGCTTGGAGATTTGGAGTGAGCTGCCTTATCTGTTTTTCATCTTATCGGTCTATCTCTTGGCGGAATCCTGGCCGAAGCCTGGAAGAGAGGGTGACGGGGTGGGGGATGGAGTGGGTGGAGGGGCAGGAGGTAGGGTTCAACTGGTAGGGGGGCGAACCATTCTGTGGGCCATGGCGCTGATGATGGGCTTGGCGCTGTTGACCCGGACGGCGGCGCTCTCCCTGGTAGCGGCGTTTGGGGTGTGGATCCTGCTGAAAAAAAATGGCCGCGCTTGGCCTTTCGTGGTGATAGCGCTGCTGCCATGGCTGGTTTGGGAAGGGGTGGGGCGGGTTTCCGAGAGCGGTGGTTATGGGGGGATGTTGTTGGGGGGGATGATGGCCGATCCTGGGGGGTGGCTGCTGGAGACCGTGGCTCAGGGGGAGGTGATGTGGGAGGGGTGGCTTAAAATATTTCATTTTGAGCCCGGTGTGTTTACGAAATGGACCGCTGGGGTGGTGCTGGTGTTGGGTCTGGGGGGGCACTGGCTGCGCATGGGGGCTGGGGGGATCGAAGCGTGGCAGACACCCTTCTATCTCGGCATGATTTTGATCTGGCGGTTTCCGGATTTCATGCACCGTTTTTTGCTGGTGCTCTTCCCGGTCATCCTGCTCCATGCCTTTCTTTTTGCCGGTTGGCTGGAGGGGCGATTTTTGGGAGCTGGGAAGGGGCGAACCGGGGAGGGAACAGGGGCAGAGGTGTTCTCTTCGGGGAGGGGCGGGGCCGTTGGGGGCGTGGCACCCATCAGAGGGGGGCTTTTGGCCATGGTGCTGGTTTCATTTTTGGCTCCCTGGTCCATGATGGTCCAGCGATACATGACCCCCTTGCCCGCGCATCTGGAAGCTTTCAGGAAGAGTCGCTATTGGCTGAATAACGAAGAGCCTGGGGAGGTTATCAAGGAGATTGAAAGCCGCTATCAGCTAAACGAAGCGGTGGCGGGGATGTTCAAGGCGGTGCCTCCGGGTGAATGTGTTTATGCCCTTTTCACCCCCCACACCATGTTTTATGGCGACCGCGTTACCATCAGGCCTCCCCCCGAGGAGGTCGATAAGAGGGGGTTTAAAGCGGGAACCCGGGCTTGCGACTTTTTTTTCATGACCGCAAATCCAGGCCCCAAAGGCTATTCCGCCCCTTTTTATCCCCTGCAAAGGTTGCCCCCCCCTCTCACCATCCTGGCGACGGATAACAAACACCATCTTTTGGTTCGATGGACAGGGGAGGGGGGTAAAGCTTCAAACCAGGTGCGCTGATTTTTTTCTGATCTCCCATATTTTGCAGATAATCTTTGTTTTTCAACCCTTGTTCAGAGGTGTGGCTGTTGGGTTGGCAACGGTTATTGGGGGTTTAAAGTATCTGAAATAGCTTGGGCGGCATTCGCAGCTGTTTGAGCATCAGCTGCGAATGTCGCTGCATCTGTAGCATGTGTGGCGGCGGCTTTGGAATTGGTATCTGCAGAAGAAGCTGCTACTTCTGCTTCAGTCGTTTCTTCCAGTATGACTGCTTTGGCGGCATCAGCCTGTGCCGTTTTGGCTTCCGAAGCCGCTGTTTCAGCTGTCGCCTTGGCGTCTGCAGCTTTTTTGGCAGCTGCTTGTGCATTTTCTGCAGCTGATTTGGCTGCGTCTTTATCATTCGCTGTTTGTGCGGCTTCGGCTTTAGTTTTTTCAGCTTCAGCTGTCTTTTTGGCTTCTTCTGCTATTGTTCGATTAGCTGAGGCCGTTATGACAGCTTGCAACGCAGTGCCAGCTGCTTCTGATGCAGTCACTTCTTTGTTGGTATCTATGTAGGAACTACTTTTAGTGCTCAGGGAGATTTGTTGTAGTCCACGTAACTTATGGGTAATGTCTTCCATGGTCTGTTTGTGTAGATCAGCCAAGTCTTTGTCGCCATCATTGTTGGCTTGATCGTATCGCTTTTTTGCATTGTTGTATTCCGTATTTAACAGGTCAATTTTGTCATTGACCCAATCTGCAGAGGGGGCATTGCCACTCCCAGCTTTAGCAACCAGAGAGGAAACCCCCTTGTAGAACGAGCAGAGATTGTTGTGTTTGATGGTATCCACAATGGCTTCTTCCATCATATAATTTGCAATCGAAGTGGTTTGTTTTTTCTTGATGTTTTTCAGGCTTGTTTCCTGGAGGGCGTCAATTTCCGTGATGATTGCGCTGGTGATTTGACTTTGGTAAACCTCCAGATCGATAACTGAACGGGAAGTGGTCAGGAAAGCACCTGCTGCTGACAAGTGACCAGCTGTGGCTCCTGAAATGACGCTGGCGGCACCAGACAGGCCTGCAGAGCCGATATCCAGTGTGGTTTTTGTGACGGCAGCGTTGGCAAAAATGCCAGCCTGATGGGCTTTACAGTTGTTGGCAGCAGCCCGCAAAAGGATGTTTTGCAGTTTGTTGCGCTTTTCTGTGCATTCTGCTGCTGAAGTGGAGCATTCGTAAAGTGTTTTTATCTCACTATTCTTGAAATCTACTTGGGCAATTTTTTCTTTAAAAATAAGCCCGCCATAGTTTTCTTCGTAAAAAGCATTGTCAGAACTGTTATTTTTGAATGGATTGGTTGAAGAATAGTCTGTTCGAATAATGTTTCCAACTTGCGCCATGCGGTGGGCCGCACATCCAGAGAGCGTGAGTCCGATCAAGCTGGAAAATAGGAACGTTTTCCAAGGGCTGGTTTTTCGTTTCTTGATTGATTTCATTTTATCTTCCTGTCTAGTCGTTAATTTTGAGTTATAGAAAGAACCAGGAGATTGTTGAAGGTGGCATCGTTTTGTGTTGATCATGTTGTTGTTTTTGCTGATAAACACATGTTTTTTTCACAAGGTTTTTGTGGTGTTTTGATGGCCTCTTTCCTGGGAGGGGAAGTTTTTAACATTACTAAAGAAGGTATACAAGTGTGAAATGGCAATTTTATGTTGTGGTATATAATCATGACGTATGCATAGAGGTCATTGTCCTGCCGGACGGGAAGAAATGTAGTGCTATCCCAACTGGAAAGCGTTATCCCGCCAAACGATGGAAAGCCATGGCTCCCAGGACGAAGAGGTAGAGGATGAGAGGGGGAGCCAGGGCAATCAGCAGGCGGTCGATGAGGGCGCGGGGAGGGGGGCGGAGGAGAGAGATGAAGACCGAACCAAAACCAAACTGAAACCAGATCAGCGAGAGTAAAAACCAAAACTGATCCAGATGCACTCCATCCCCCTGGCTCAGATATTCCAGTAAAACCACCAGAGAGAAGAGGCCCCAGATGAGGGCACCGACGATCCAGGGGCCAACCTCAAAACGGGTGCCTCCCGGGGGAATGGTACCCTTGCCGGGTGGCGGAGGTGGGGAGGCACCCATTATTGAGATTCCGAATCAGGAAAAGAGCAGTGCTGAAAGCCGGGAGCGGTATTGTCGGACCACCGAGTGAGTAGGCCCTAACATTTCAAACACCCGAAGCACCGCCTTGCGCCCACCATCCTCCTCAAATTCCCGATCCCGACGGATGATTTCCAAAAATTGATCCAATCCTTCAGCATACTGCTCCTGGTTCACATAGGCATTGCCCAGGGCCATGCGGGCGGTGAGATCACCGGGGGCTTCAGCCACTTGACGCTTCAGCTCTTCGGGATCTCCCCCAGATTCGCTGCTCTCCTGTTGAAAGCTGAGTTTGGCGGTGAGCGCCCGGGCTTCCGGTTTTTGGGCGAATTTGGGTGGGAGCCTGTCCAGAAGCTCAGCAGCTGCGGCCTTCTCGCCATCTGCCATCAAAATTCGGGCGAGCCCCAATAAGCTCTCTCCATGTTGGGGATCCAGCGTGAGGGCTTCCTGATAGAGGGCGGAGGCGGCATCCAACTGCTCCTCAGCCAAATGCACCTCGGCCCGGGCAGCCAGGGAATCCGCAGGGGAGGGGATGGCCTTATCGAGAAATGCGCGTACGCCTGATTCGGGGAGTGCACCGGTAAACTCATCCACCACCTCCCCGGCGATGAACAGTTTGCAAGCCGGAATGGAGCGGATTCCAAACTGTTCGCCGATTTCCGCTTCTGCGTCGGAGTTGATTTTGGCCAAAAGAAAACGACCATTCATCTCTTCAGCGAGTTTTTCCAGGGTGGGGCCCAGTGTCCGGCAGGGGCCACACCAGGGAGCCCAAAAATCCACCAGTACCGGTACTTCATGGGAACGCACATAGACTTGCTGCTGGAAGTTGTCCCGAGTCACTTCCACCACCCAGGGGGAATCAGCCATGCAGAGCACCTCCAAAACGAGAACAGTATGGAAAGAGAAAAACCCGCTTTTTGATAACGATATTTTACCAAAAAGCGCAATGGGGTTTGAAGGGGGTGTTTAAATTTTCAATGATTAAGAGAGTCTGGGGGCAAAATTTTGCTGGCTGGTTGGAGAAAACCGCTGGCCGGTTAAAGATCTACCATCTCCACATTTTTGACCGGCAGACCATCCAAAAAGCGGGGGGCCACCTCGATAAAGCGTTCGGCCACATCGGTCACCAGATAGTTGAGGAGCTGGGGAGTGCCGGGCCGGGTCGGTTTGATCAGATCCCGCAGGCGCAGTTCCATCTCTTCAGCCACTGCCTGGGCGGAATCCACCAGGCGCACTTCCGAGCCCAGGACTTCTTTGATCACCGGCTTCAGGGGGGGATAGTGGGTGCAGCCCAAGATCAGGGTGTCGAGTTTTTTATGGATGAAGGGTTTCAGGCTCTCTTCGACAATCAGATGGGTCGCCGGGTGTGTGAGCCAGTTTTCCTCTACCAGGGGGACGAAAAGCGGGCAGGCCAAAGAGGAGACCTGTACCTTGGGGTTCAGTAGATAGAGGGTGTGGGGGTAAGCGCCGCTGGCCATGGTGGTGCGGGTGCCGATTACCCCGATGTGGCGGCTTTTGCTCGCCGAAAGAGCGGCCCGGCAGCCGGGTTGAATCACTCCCTGGATAGGCACGTCGCAGTGGGTGCGCAGGGCCGCGAGCCCCAGGGCTGAGGCGGTGTTGCAGGCCACCACCAGGGCTTTGACGTTTTGGCTCAACAAAAAATCGGCCACCTGCAGGGTATAGCGTTCCACCGTGCGGGGGGATTTGGAGCCGTAGGGCACCCGTGCGGTATCCCCCAGATAGATGAAACTTTCTCCAGGTAGCTGTCGCGCCAGAGCCCCCAACACCGTGAGGCCCCCCACCCCGGAATCAAAAATACCGATGGGGCGGGGATCAAAATCGGATTTATCACCTTTCATGGCGCCATGGTAACCTTGGTGCGTTGGATTTGGAACCTTCCAGGGCATGAAATCGATGGAGAATTTTTTTAGGTATGGCGCCCTCCGGAATGGTTAGATGTTTTGGCAGAAATCCGGATAAGCACGCCTCTGTCAGGGAATTGATACAGGATCCTTGCCATGCTCGGGGGGAATCTGGTAGAAATCACTCTCTTTCTGGTTTGTTCTGTTTGCGGATGTGGTGGAATTGGTAGACACGCTGTCTTGAGGGGGCAGTGGCGCAAGCCGTGCCGGTTCGACTCCGGCCATCCGCACCATCTCTCCACACTTGTGGATCTGGATCTCAGCCGTCCGGCCTCTGGTTCGGCTGCTGGGTATGCCTCCCGGCTCCAGGCTGGTGACCCTTCATGTCCCACGCCGCCTTCGTTCATCTTCACGTCCACTCCTGCTATTCCCTTCTGGCGGCCTCTCTACCTGTCAAAGGTATGATTGAGCGTGCCGCACAGGAGGGTATGCCTGCCCTCGCCTTGACCGATCAGGGCAATCTGTTCGCTGCGATCCAGTTTTATACCGGCTGTCTCAAAGCGGGGATCAAGCCGATTTTGGGCTCCCAGGTGCTGGTGGTGCCCCAACGTCGGGAGCTGACGGCCCGAGCGGACAAGGAGATTCGGGATCAGCTGATTCTCCTCTGCCGCAACCAGACCGGCTGGCAAAATCTCATGCGTCTGGTATCCGTGGGCTATCTGGAGGGGATGCATGACAAACCCCGGGTGGATGGGGAGTCGCTGCAAAAATATCGGGAGGGGTTGATTGCTCTTTCCTGTGGTGCCAAAGGGGAAGTGGGCAGGCACCTGGAAGCGGGGCGTTGGGAAGAGGCTCGGCGGGCGGCGGAGCGTCTTAAAAAGCTCTACCAGGCACCGGATGGTCAACCCGGCTATTATCTGGAGATTCACCGCCACGGCGCCCCCGGGGAGGAAGCCTTTATCCGCCAGAGCGTGCGCCTGGCCCAGGAGCTGGATATTCCCCTGGTCGCCAGTAACGATGTCCATTTTCTCAACCCCGAGGATCAACCCGCCCACGATGTGCTGAGCTGTATCGGCCTCGGTCAGACCCTCTATGAAGAGGGGCGGGCCACTTTCAGCGAATCCTTTGCTTTTACCTCCGCTCAGGAGATGCGGCAACGCTTTCAGGATATCCCCGAAGCCCTCGACAACACCCTGCAAATCGCCAAACGCTGCAATCTGCAACTCTCTCTCGGTAAATCCATTCTGCCCGAATTCAAGCTTCCCGAAGGGGAGGATCTCGCCTCCTGGCTGCGCCATCAGTCCGAGGAGGGGTTGGCTGTTCGACTGAAAACCCGGGTGTTCAATCGTTTTCCTGCCGAAAAATGGCCCGAGACCGAAGCGATCTATCGGGATCGGCTGGCTCTGGAGCTGGAAATTATCCTGCAAATGGGCTTTCCCGGCTATTTTTTGATCGTTTCCGATTTTATCCGCTGGGCCAAAAAAAAGGGTATCCCGGTCGGGCCGGGGCGGGGATCGGGAGCTGGGTCCCTGGTAGCCTGGGTGCTCGATATCACCGATCTGGATCCCATCCGCTACGGGCTGCTTTTTGAGCGGTTTTTGAATCCCGAACGGGTCTCCATGCCGGACTTTGATGTGGACTTTTGTATGGATCGCCGGGATGAGGTGATTCGCTATGTTCAAGATCGCTATGGGGTGGATCGGGTAGCCCAGATCATCACCTTTGGCTCTCTCCAGGCCCGGGCGGTAGTGCGGGATGTGGGGCGGGTGTTGGAGTTGCCCTATGGCCGGGTGGATCGCATCGCCAAGTTGATCCCCATGGTGCTGGGGATCTCCCTGAAGGAGGGCATTGAGCAGGAGGAGCGGCTGCGCACCCTGATGGCTGAGGAGCCGGAGGTCAAGACGTTGATGGATCTTGCCCTGGTGCTGGAGGGGCTGCCTCGCTCTGCCGGAACCCATGCCGCCGGTATCGTCATGGCCAACGGCCCCCTGACGGATATCGTCCCCCTCTATCAGGATCCCCGCTCGGACATGCCCGCCTCCCAGTTCAACATGGGGGATGTGGAAAAGGCGGGGCTGGTCAAGTTTGATTTTCTCGGTCTTAAAACATTGACCGTGATCGATGTGGCCTTGGGATTGGTCAACGACGAACGAAAAAAAATGGGCAAGGAAGCGATCGATATCGCCCAGATTGACCGCAAGGATTCCGAAACCTTCAAGCTTCTCAAGGAGGGGCGGACCCGGGGGGTGTTCCAGCTGGAATCTTCCGGTATGCGGGAAATTCTGAAAAAACTGGCCACAGACTCCTTCGAGGAGATCATCGCCCTGGTCGCTCTCTATCGACCCGGTCCGTTGGGCTCGGGGATGGTGGATGATTTTATCGAGCGCAAGCATGGCCGGGCCAAAGTATCCTATCCATTGCCCCAGCTGGAGCCGATTCTGAAAGAGACGTATGGGGTGATTCTCTACCAGGAGCAGGTGATGAAGATCGCCCAGGTGCTGGCGGGTTATTCCCTGGGGGGAGCGGACCTGTTGCGCCGGGCCATGGGTAAGAAAAAAGCGGCGGAGATGGCCTCCCAACGGGAAATCTTCATGAAAGGGGCCGCTAAAAATGATATCGACACCAAAAAGGCGACCTATATTTTCGACCTGATGGAAAAGTTTGCAGGCTACGGCTTCAATAAATCCCACTCTGCAGCCTATGCCCTCATCTCCTACCAAACAGCCTGGCTGAAGGCCCACTATCCCGTCGCCTTCATGGCAGCGACCCTCACTTGCGACATGTTGAACACCGACAAGGTGATCGCTTTTGTGCGGGAGTGCCTGGCCATGAAGATCAAGGTGCTGCCTCCGGATGTTAACCACGCTTTCAAGGAATTTTCCCTGGAGGATGGGGGAATCCGTTATGGTTTGGCAGCAGTCAAAAATGTGGGGGAGGGCGCGGTGGATGCCCTGCTGGCGGCTCGGAAAAAAGGGGGTGTTTTTACCGGAATTTATGACCTGTGCCGCCGGGTGGAAGCGGCGAGCCTGAATCGTCGGGTGATGGAAAATTTGATCAAGGCAGGTGCCTGTGACGGCTTGGGAGGCAACCGGGCCGCCCTGCTCGAAGCCCTGCCTACCGCCATGAGCCAGGGGGGGCGGGAGCAGGCGGATAAAAATCTCGGGTTTCTGGATCTTTTCGGCGGACTGGAGGAGGAAGAGAACGCCCAGGGGGAGGAAACCCTGCCCGAATGCCCGGAGTTGGATGACAACGAAAAGCTGGAAGCTGAAAAAGAGGCTTTGGGCTTTTATATGAGTGGCCATCCTTTGGACATTTATGCCAAAGAGTTGGCTGAGTATGGGCTGCTCACCACCCAGGGGCTCAAAGAGCGTTTTCGGGGAAGCAGACCCCCTCCCAGTAGTGATGGCGGTGAGGGGGGCGGGCGGCGCTATGGGCCGGGTCGGGGGAACGATAACCGTCCCCGGGTCAAGATTGCCGCTCTGGTGTCTGAGCGCAAGATTCACCGCACCCGTTCCGGGGATCGTATGGCTTTTGTCACCCTGGAGGATCGTTTCGGACAGGTGGAGCTGGTGGTTTTTTCGGATCTCTTTCTGGAGCACCGTGAGCTTTTGGAGGGGAAGAATGTGCTGGTGGTTTCGGCGGCTGTGGAGGTGAATGACGAGGAGCCCAAGCTGACGGCTGAGGAGTTGATGAGCCTGGAGGCGTTGCGGGAGCGGTTGTGTCGCACTTTGATGGTGACTGTCGATCCTTTGACCTTTACACCGGAGGTGAGTAACCGGTTTGGTGAAATTCTCAAACGCCATGGCGGGGGGGAGTGTCAGGTGGTGGTGGAGATGCCTTTTCCCAAGGCTCGGGCGAGGTTTCAGTTGGGGGAGGGGTTTCGGGTAACCCCGGGTGAGCGGTTGTTGATTGATCTTCAAAATCTTTTTGGCAAAAAGTCTGTCCGTTTTTCCCGGGGGGGTGGGGCGACTTCATTGCACTGAGGGGAGAATGACCGGGCTGATGATGAGATTTTTCCCGGCCAACTTTTGATAAAACCCATCGAGTGATGGCGGCGTTGGGGCGGTGTGGATGTTTTTTTATCCTAAATCCGGCATTTGGGCGTGTGTGGCTGGTGCAGGATATGGGTTCGCATAGTGAATTGGGAGGAATCGCCGGCACCATGTTGGTCACAAGACTTTCTCCCGATTTGCTTGGTGGATCAAGAGGCTGGGGCATGTGCGTACGCCCAACTGCCGGATTTAGGTTTATCCCGGCCATTTTGTCTGGGGCCACTTGAGATTGTCCTGGGCCATTGTGTATTTTTGGCGGATCTCTTTTTTGCCCCGGATGTTTTTTTCGGGGCGCTTGTGGTAGGCTCTGTGCTGGAAAAAAGCGGTTGTGGGGCGGATGGATGACCTCTGCCGGTTTTTTTGGGGCCCTTGGGGCGTGGGATTGACCTCTCTTTTATGGATTTTTGGAAACTGGCGATGTCTCGAACCTTTCTGGAATTTGAACGACCCATTGGCGAACTGATGGCCAAGATCGACGAACTGCGACACCTTTCCAGCAGTTCCGACATCGACATTGCCAACGAGATTGTCCTCCTGGAGGAGGAGGCGAGCAAGCTGACCGACCGGATCTTTGCCAAGCTCTCGCCCTGGCAAAAGACCCTGCTCTCCCGCCATCCCGACCGCCCCATCGCCAGTGACTATCTGGATATCGTTTTTGACGGCTTTGAGGAGCTTCACGGCGATCGGACCTTTGGTGATGATGCTTCCACTTTAGGGGGGCTTGCCACACTGGCTGGTCATGATGTCGTTGTGATCGGTCAGGAAAAAGGGCGTGGCACCAAGGACAAGGTGGTGCGTAATTTTGGCATGCCCCGGCCGGAAGGATATCGCAAGGCCCTTCGGCTGATGAAATTGGCCGATAAGTTTCAGCTGCCCATCATCACTCTCATCGACACCCCCGGGGCTTATCCGGGTAAAGGTGCCGAGGAGCGGGGACAGGCGGAGGCCATTGCCAGAAACCTCAAGGAGATGATCACCTTGCGGGTGCCGGTGATCTGCGTGGTGATCGGCGAAGGGGGCTCCGGGGGGGCTTTGGCCATCGGTTTGGGCAATCGGGTGTTGATGATGCACTATGCCATCTATTCGGTGATCTCTCCGGAAGGGTGCGCATCCATTCTCTGGAAGGATGCCGCCAAGGCGGAGCTGGCTGCCGAGGCGATGCGCTTGACCGCTGAGGAAATCCTGGAGTTGGGCGTGATCGATGGGATTATTCCGGAGCCGGTGGGGGGAGCCCATCGGGATCCAGCGGCAGCAGGTTTGATCCTCCGGGAGCACCTGGAAAAGAATTTGCGAGAGCTGAAAAACATCCCCCCGGACAAGCTGGCTGAATCGCGTTTTAAAAAGTTTATGGATATGGGTGTGGTGTTGGAAAATTGATGATGTAAAAAAGGGGTGGGGGCTCCAGACACTTCTGCCGGGTGGCGGCTTTGTGTGGCAGAACTGTCCAATGAATGGTCCGGGGGGCGGTTTTTTTGTTTTGTTTCCCCAAAAACCTCTTTTTGTTCAGTTTAATACGCGATGGTTATGGTATCATGCGCCCTGCCAATGGGGGGATGTGTGTGGTTGCGTACCAAATGAGGGTCGTGTTGAGGGAATTGGGATTTTTTTTGGGGCGTGGGGGTTCGGATGCGCCAAACTTTGATTCAAACTCGGTGTGAGATCACTCAAGGAGACACTTCATGCCACTGATATCCATGCGGCAACTGCTGGATCATGCCGCTGAAAATGCCTACGGTCTGCCCGCCTTCAACGTCAATAATATGGAGCAGGTTCGGGCGATCCTGCGGGCGGCTGATGCGACTGACAGCCCAGTGATTCTTCAGGGTTCTGCCGGGGCGCGCAAATATGCCGGTGAGGCGTTCCTGCGTCACCAGATTTTAGCCGCTCTGGAGCTTTATCCCCATCTGCCGGTGGCCATGCACCAGGATCACGGGCAATCCCCGGCGGTGTGTCTGGCAGCCATCCGCAGCGGTTTTACCTCAGTGATGATGGATGGCTCCCTGCGAGAGGATGGCAAAACCCCCTCCGATTTCGCATACAACGTCCAGGTGACCCGGCAAGTGGTGGAGATGGCCCATGCCATCGGGGTGACGGTAGAGGGTGAGCTGGGGGTGTTGGGCTCCCTGGAGACGGGTAAGGCTGGCAAAGAGGATGGCCACGGCGCTGAAGGGGATGTCGCCCGGGAGCGGCTTTTGACCGACCCGGAAGAGGCCGCCCAATTTGTCCGTGAGACCAAAGTCGATGCCCTGGCTATTGCCATCGGCACCTCCCACGGGGCCTATAAATTTTCCCGCAAGCCCACCGGCGATATTTTGGCCATCGACCGCATCAAGGAGATCCACGCCCGTCTCCCCGACACCCATCTGGTGATGCACGGCTCTTCCGCCGTTCCCCAGGAGCTGTTGGCGGAAATCAACCAATTCGGTGGGGCCATTCCCGAAACCTACGGCGTGCCCGTCGAAGAGGTTCAGGTCGGGATTCGCTACGGTGTTCGCAAGATCAACATCGACACCGACCTGCGCCTGGCCATGACCGGTGCCATCCGCCGCCATTTTACTGAAAATCCAAAAAATTTCGATCCCCGCAAATATCTGCGTCCCGCCGAGGATGCCGCCTCTCAGGTGTGCCGGGATCGCTACGAGCAGTTCGGAGCAGCGGGGCAGGCTTCCCGGATCAAGGCCATTCCTCTGGATGAGGTGGCCGGGCAGTATAAATCCGGAAAACTGGATCCTCGAGTGAGTTAGGATTCTGATGATGGGTCGAATTGGGCAGATGTGGGTCTGGGCGCTTTTGGCGTCCCTGTTCCTCGCCACAGAGTCGGTGGCCGGAGCGGTCTCCACCTGCCCCATCGCCCGGGAAATGGCCCACAAGGCGGTCGATATCTTTGATCGTCTGCCCGACCGGGGGCTGGAAGCTCTCAAGCGTGCCCGGGAGCTTTGCCCCAACGATCTGGCTATCAGTTATAATTTGGGGCTCGCCACCTACACCTCTGGCGACAAGCGCGAGGCTCGCCGGATTTGGGAAGAGCTTTACAACAACCATCCCGAACACCTCAATACCCTCGCCAATCTGGCTTGGGTCACCTTTGAGCTGGGGGATGACGAAACAGCGCATATCCTTGCTTTCAAAGGGTTTTCAAATCATCCAGGCAATATGTCCCTGGCCCATACCAAGCTCTATTCGCTTTTTCGCATGGGCCGCTATCTGGAAGCCTACGACTGGCTGACCCGGGCGGGGCTTTCCGGAGCAAGGGCGGATAAATGGCGCAAGATGGCCGTGGAATATGTGGTGGAAACCCTCTGGCGGAAATTCCGGGGTGGGGCCACCATGGATGCGTTGCGCAAATCGGTGGATCTGCTGGTGGCCGAATATGCGGAAGAGGCCGACTTTATCACCGCCAAGGATCAACTCATCCTGGCCGCCATCGACCCGGAAGCCGATATTCCCCACCAAAAACTTTTGCCCCACGAGGTGTGGCCCCAATCGGGCAACATCGATGATCGCAGCGAAGTGCTGGACGATTATCTCGAAACCCTCCCTCACCTTTCCGGTTGGAAAAAGCGCCAAGACGCCTTTGCGGTGATCGTGGGGATCAATCGTTATAAAACCATCCGGGGTCGGCACTTTGCGGATCGGGATGCCCAAAATCTCCATCGCCTGTTGGGGCGTCGGGGGCTCTTTATCGATGATCCCGAGCACATGCGTTTGCGGGTTGATGAGGGGGCCACCCTGGATGTGCTCCAGGCCGATATCCGTTGGCTGCTCAAACAGGGGCGTATCGACCCCAATGCCATGCTGCTCTTCTATTTTTCAGGTCGTGGAATGCCCTGGGCCACGGGTGGCATGCACCATGTGGAAGATATCCTTCTGGCTCCGGTGGGGGTGAAGCTTGAGGAGATGGATCCCGATCACGCCATCTCTCTGGCTTGGCTGCGGGAAGAGTTGGATAAGCTGCCCAACCCTGAAATCATGGTGGTGGTGGATGGCTGTTTCAACGCCAACCCGGCCTGCAACCTGAAAAATCACACCGATGGTTTGGTTCCGGATCGGGCTTTTTTCAAGAGCCAAAAGCCTTGGGTGATGGCGGCCATCACCGGTGAGGCCAAAACCCACGGACCGAGTCGCCAGGGAGCCTTTACCCACTTTTTGTTGAAGGGCATGTTGGGACCTGCGGATGGGGCCGACGGCAGCCCCAAGGATGGTTGGGTGGATCTCAACGAGGGGTTCGCCTATCTGCGCAGCCAGACCCAAAAGAGCGAATCGGCCCTCGATCCCCTCTTCTCCCATCCCACCAAAATTCGTCTGACCCGGGTGGGTGGGGAGCGTTAGGGGATACCTATGAAAACAGAACGGGACATGGGTAAGGCAGTGGGAAGGGTAGCGAAAGGGGCTCTCCTGGCTGTGGGCTTGGCGTGTCTTTTTCAGCCGACCCTTGCCCGGGCTTTTTTGATCAACTCCTGGGAGCCGGTAGCCATCGGTGAAGTCAAGGAGTCCAACAGCGGCGACTCTCCACAACCGGGCTACTCCTGGACCGAGCCGGTCACCAAAATGGAAATGATCTGGCTTTCCGGGGGATGCTATCAGATGGGCAGCCCCCCCAAGGCCAGTGGACGGGATGCCGATGAAGGCCCTGTACATCAGGCTTGTCTTTCCGGTTTTTGGATGGGGCGCTATGAGGTGACCCAGGGGCAGTGGGAAAAAATCGTCCGCAACAACCCCGCAAGCTTTCGCAAAGGCCACAGCTATCCCATAGAAGGGGTCTCGTGGGAAGATATTGAAGGGTTTTTGGATAAGCTTAACGGACAGCAGTCAGATCCCAAAATCCGTTTTCGCCTGCCCACCGAGGCGGAGTGGGAGTTTGCCTGCCGCAATGGCGGCAAACGGGTCCGTTATGCCGGAGGGGAGACGCCCGATCAGCTGGGTTGGTATCGGCAAAACAGCGGGCGCACCACCCAGGTGGTGGGAAGCCGCGAGGCCAACAGCCTGGGCTTCGGGGATATGAGTGGCAACGTCTGGGAGTGGGTGGGGGATACCTATTCCCGGGACAGCTATAAACGTCACACCCGGGACAATCCTTCCTGGGAGGGGCACAGCGGCTACCGGGTGATTCGGGGTGGCGGTTGGGAAAGCCAGCCCGGGGCGTTGCGCTGTGCGAACCGGGGGTTCGAGCTTTTTTCCACCCGGAGGCCTGATCTGGGTCTGCGTCTGGTTGCTGTGCTGGATCAGACGGTTAAAAAACGCCCCAAACTTTCCGAACTGCCTTTCTGACCACTCTCCTGAGGCTGGCTGGCATTTTCTGCGATTGTCTCGCCTGTCAGCCTGTTCTTCCAGGACCGGTTTTTTCCTGCCAAACCAGTTGAAATTTTGATCGTTGTGCGGTCAAACGCTAAAGCCTGATCGGTTTGAGTCGGGACCGAAGGTTGGTGTCGGGACGGGTTTGCTCTTATGGGTGAGGCTGGGCTTTTTGTAGAGCTGTGATGTTGGTTTTGTTCAATTATAGCAAATCGAATCAAGAATTGGACATATGCCGTTGCACTTTTACCGTCATTCCTGTGAATGCGGGAATCCAGGGTATCTGGCACGAACCTTTCCAAATCTTGCATCACTTTCAACAAAATACCGGCCTTTCTTGAAAATTTGGTTTTTCCTTGAGGGCAATCATCAGCTCCCTGACTCGTCATCCCCACATTCGTGGGGATTTTGTTCGACTCACCTGTTGAACCGGAATTGGTATCAGGGATGAATGTCCAATTTTGAGATAGAACTGCTATATTGAAGCGCTTGGCAAGTTTGCGCTCTGAAAGTTTGGACTGCTGTATTCCGCTCGAATGGCTGGGGTGGTACGGGCGTTTTTATGAAGCTTGATCTCCATGTGAACCTCCCTGTTTTCCCTTGCGGATTATTTCCTCCATTATGCTCCGGGTTCGGAATAATGGGTGGCTTTTTCGCGGGATATGATCACACGGGACCAGACAGGTTAATATGGGATACTGCATAGGGAAATCGTAGCTGTGTGAGAAGAATTTCAGGGTAGGTATGTCCAAAATCAGGGAATATGCATATAATCGGAGCAAATTGAGGTTGGTTTTGCCATGACTCAGATTAAAGTGGTGCTGCCAGTCCCCGCAGATGTGGATTGTGAGTGATTCTGAGGCTGTTGGCGGTCAATTTGGAGGCTCGTTGTGAGCTACATGGGAAATATCGGATAGAGGTGATATTATTATGGACTTGATGCATGTGATATACACATCCATTTTTAAGGAAGGTTTGAGTTCGGACGCTCTTGAGAATATTCTTGAGGCCTCACGAAAAAACAACGAGGAAAATGGTATAACTGGAGTGCTGATATATTCGGACGGACTGTTTATGCAACTTATCGAAGGAAGAAGGGATAAGATTGAATCTCTTATAGAGAAGATAAAACATGACCATCGCCATTACAGCCTCTCAATTGTTGTGAAAGAAGAGATTTTTCAAAGGTCATTTCCAGATTGGAGTATGGCTTTCGTCCGTGAAGAACTTGAAGACCTTGGCAAAGTCATTGGAATGGAGGGTTACCTGGACCTGGAGGATTTTAATAAAAAATTGTTGCAGGCAAAGGGATGGCCCCCTTTATTTCTAAAACATTATAGCTCAAAGCCCGAGTGATGTTTGGTCTCGGTATTTCTGCAATGCGTTAAGTGTCAAGACTTGTGAGATTATATGCCGATTCAACAAACAAATCTGGTCTTTTATCTTGCCACTGCTTCAGTGCTTGAACAGGCGTGATATGCCCCAAATTTCTCTGTTGGGATGTGGTGGTTGTAGATCCGTTCATAGCGTTGGAGAGTAGACAAGAGCTGGCCTGATGAAGAGAACCTTG
>JADFZT010000002.1:20248-138040 GCA_015232395.1 Magnetococcales bacterium
ACAACGATCCAATGCTGACCGGGACAGATCCGGTAGGATAAATTCTCTGGCCACAACCAAAAAATCATCTAATGGAAGTAGGAGTTTGAAGCGAACGGCTTGAAGCAGAACTGCTATGACTGGCATGGGGTTGGAACGCGGAGGGGAATGAAAAAGCTGCTGATCATTGAGGACGATCTGGATCTGGCCCAGCTCTATCGGGAAACCCTGGAGCTGGATGGCTGGCAGGTGACCAGTGTCGAGACCTGTAAGGAGGCCCTCTTTCGCTTGGTCCGTAAAGATTATCCCGAGGTGATTTTTCTGGATCTCAATCTACCCGACTGTCACGGCCTGGAAATTTTGGAGCTGATCGAAAAGGAAAAGATTCCCTCGGAGGTGGTGGTGATCACCGGTGAAGGGAGTGTCTCCGGTGCTGTGCAGGCGGTGCGTTCGGGGGCGGTGGATTTTTTGGAAAAGCCGGTGGATGTCATCAAGATGGTAGAGGTGGCCGAAATCGCTTTGGAGCGACGCAAGCAGGCCCTGGAAAATTTACAGAAACAGCAGGCCCAGCCAGAACAGGCCCTCAAGCCGCCAATTGATCCTACTTCTGCCAGCAACCCCTTTCCCACCAATTGTCCTGCCGCCAAATCCCTGCCCTCTCATCTGGCTCAGGGGTCGGATCTGAAAATACCAACCGCGCCAGCTTTTTCCCATGCTTCTACAGGTCTGCATTTAAGGCCTCCCGTATCCGCCTCTCCAGGGATGGGTAAATGGTTTTTGGCCGGGGGGGTGGTTTTGCTGATATTGGCGGGTATCGCTGTTTTGTTGAAGGATGATCTGGTTCAACCCGGTTGGGAAGAGCTGCCACCCGTCGCAGCGGTCACCGAAACGCAGCAATCGGCGCAGCAGGGATTTGGTGGGGGGATGTGGCCGCTGCCCAAGGAGGGGGGGGTGGAGGTGGATCGAGTCGGTTATTATTATACCCAAAAGCTCACCGGCTATTATTGCCGCCACTATCTCAAAACCGGTTGTGAAAATGTGCCCATTCAGTTGAACCCTCTGAAATCAGGGTTCGGCAACATCCAAGATGGCGCGGTGCTCTTTTCCCGGAAGTGTGCCCGTTGCCATGGGGATTCGGGTCGGGGGTTGGGGCGGGATGCGGTACAGTTGAATTTTCCTCCCAAGCGGCTTGATTTTGCCGGTGAGGGGGTTTTGACCCGGGACAACTATCTCTTTTGGTCCATTGCCGAAGGGGGAGGGGTATTGGGAACGGATATGCCTGCCTTTAAAGAGCAGTTGGGTGAGACGGAGATCTGGAAGTTGGTTCTCTTCGTCAATACCCTCTGATTTTTTCCGAGATCCAATCTTCCACACATTCAGAAAAGCACAGAGGCTTTGCCCTGATGTGGCATCTCCGGGGGGGAGATTTGCACAGGATGTGGTGAGCCGTGGGAGCCCCATCCATTAAGACGGATGTTGCCCAAGGGGGGCGTATCAGATGCCCCGGGCGCTACGATCACCCTTTTTTTCGGTGTCGTTGGCGCTTTCGATGGGAGTGTAGAGGCTGATGCTTTCGTTTTCGGGGCTGGCGCTGTGGGTGAAGACCACCACTGGGGCTTGGCCGTTGTTGCGGATGGTGACGGCGTCACCCGATTGGGGTTTGCTGAGGGAGGCGTAGGTGATGCCATCCACAGTGAAGGTGTGGACCTGATCTTTTTTGGTTTCGGGGTTGTGATGTTTGACTTGCAGCCCGGTGGGTTCGAAAGATTCGAATTGCAGATGCACCGGCTTGTTGGCACCAGCGTTCAGAGCCACCTGGGTGGAATCCCCAGGGTTGACGATAAAGCGGTTGGTCCAGTCGAGGCGGGGTTCGGCGTTGACAAACTGCACATCCTGGATCTGTAGACGGGCGGCCTCCATCCGGGCCGGGGCGATTCCGGGCTGTTGGGAGAGCATGGGGGAGATCAGCCCCAGCACCAGCAGGGCACTGGCCAGCCCTGTGGCAAAGGAGAGGGGCTGCATGGAAAGACCCCGAGGGGAGTTGAACCAGCTCCAGATGCGATGGAGGGGGTTTGGTTTTTCCTGCCAGGCGTTTTGGTGGATGGCGCTTTCGATCCGTTGGGAGAGTTGGGGCGAGGGGGATTTCAGGTCGGCAAGCCCTCCCAGATCCAGAAGTCCCTCTTCCATCTCCACCAACTCACCCATCTCTTCCTGGGCTTCGGCATCGTAGGCGGCCAGGCGATAGAGAATACGCATCTCTTCCCGGTTGAGATCCGCTTCCAGCCCCCGGCTGATCAGTTCTGATATCTCATCCCGTTCCATGACATCTCTCCATTGGCATTTTTGCTCCGATTTGCCGGGGGATCGTGGGTTCAGATCCCTTCTTGGGTGTCAGCGCATCGGTGGTCGAACGCACCTTGCCTGAGGAGTGGGTAACCAGGGTGGGATGAAAGTTCTCCAGGTTGGCCATTTTTTTCAAATTCCCGTCATCCTTTGAAGAGATCCATTTGGCCCGACTGCTTCAGCGCCTTGCGCAGAGCGGATCGGGCTCGAAAGATGCGGGTTTTCAGGGTGCCCATGGGGATGCCGATCACTTGGGCGGCTTCGTCATAGTTCATCCCCTCCAGAGAGACCAGGGTGAGGGCCTCCCGCAGGTCTGGTGTGAGCTTGCCGAGCCCCTCTTTCAGGGCTTGGAGGCGGGCGGCCGCCTGGGCCTGCTCTTCGGGGCCTTTTTCAGAGTCGGCAATCTCCGCCATTTCGTCGGTGGGGATTTGATTGTAGCGGTAGCCCGGGGAGCGGTTGATGTGGTTGCGCACCATGTTGCGGGCAATGCCCAACACCCAGGTGGAAAAACGGGACTCCCCCCGAAAATGGGCAAAACGCCGATGGGCCTCCAGAAAGGTCTCCTGGGTGAGATCTTCGGCATCCTGGGGGGTGTGAATCTGGCGGCTGATAAAGCGAAAAACCCGGGTTTCCAGTCGGCGAACCAGCTCGGTAAAGGCGGGTTTATTCCCTCGTCGGGCGGCGGTCACCGCATCGGCATCCGGGTCCCCCGGATAGATGGCGGTATAAGTGCCGGGAGCAGAAAGGGGCATGGTCAGCGCAGATGGGGAGGCAGTGGCTGACGGGCTCTTCTTTTGCCAGATCCCGGTCCAGCTGCCCCACCGACGTGACAGATGATTTTGTTGATATCGCCCGTGACCCGCACTGTTCCTCCCCGGCTGACCCGTGCCCGGCATTCAGAATCCCAGCCGGGGCGGTTGCCTTTACGAACCGGTACGAATCCCCCCATCACCAGAAGGGGGGTCATATCCTTGCCACGCTTGACGCATCCATCCGGGCTACAGCAAGCCTCACTGCCGGGTTCGATGTCGGTGTTGAAGGGGCTGGAGTCCAGGGCGCGGACGTGGAGCGCCACTGTGGTTTTGTTGAGTACACAAAAGGCGTCAGCTGCTCCGGGTGTCAGCACCAGCAGAAAAAATCCCAGGAAGGCCAAAAAGCCCCGATAGGCCGTGATGGTCATGGATCCTCCAGATAACATTGAAAACGTTTTCGGTTTGACCATGGGTGGCGAGGTGGCGGCAATTGGTTCCAAAAAAACGTAAACGCCTCCAGCCACAGATCCATCTTCTTATGATACTCCCTTTTTAAAGATGGGCGAACCCTTCTTGGTGGGCATGGAGGGGGAGAGGGGGGAATGGATTGATTTTTTTTGCGGATCGTCAATTTTTTTTGAAACAATTTATTCAGGCGCGCTACTCACTCTTCAAATGGCGCTCGGATCGAGGGCGAAAAGGACAGCTTCCAAGAGAGTTTCAAAGGAGATGAAAATGCGTTTGGCCAAAAAATTGAGTGTGCGGATGGTGATGGGATTGGCCCTGGCGATGGCCCTCGGCAGTGGTGTGGCTCAGGCGGACGAAGTGTCGGTTGGCCAAAAAACCTTCAAGAAAAAGTGTGGCACCTGCCACACCATCGAAGCGGGAGAGAAGGATCGTGTCGGTCCCAACCTTCACGGGGTGTTTGGACGCAAGGCCGGGGTCAAAGAGAGCTATACCAAATATTCCAAGGGAATGGTGGCATCCGGGCTGACCTGGGATGAGGCGACCCTGGACAGCTATTTGGCCAACCCTCGCAAAGTGATCAAAAAGACCCGGATGGCTTTTCCCGGCCTCAAGAAAAAGGCCCATCGGGATGCGGTGATCGCCTATCTGAAAACGATGCAATAAGGCCCTCTCCAATGACCGAAGAGGTTTGCCCTGCCAGTGCCTCTTCGGACATTTTTCGAGCCGACCTGCCTGAGGTCGGCTCGATATCCCTTCCCTTTGGCCGGAGAGGTCCCCCTTCCCCCTCTCCGGCTTTTTTTTAAGTATTTGGTTTTTAGGTTTGGTGTGACAGCTGGGTTGGTGTGTCGAGCCGGTTACCATGTTGCGCTTTCCCCTTGGCCCAAGAGGTTTCCTTCCACCTCTTGGGTCTTTTTTTGTCATGATTCTAAAGTTGGGATCGCGGCTGGCATCGCAACTGGGGAACCAAACCGCCCAATGCTCTATCCCAAGAGGAGTCGGTCAGGGGCTGGAGGGGGAATTTACTGATCGGGATGGAATTAAACGCGGGGTTTTGTTTTCCCCATCCGGTTTCTCTAGAATGGCCCACCATGAAACCAGCTCTCACGATCCGAAACCTCACCAAACGCTATGGCCGGGGGCTCACCGCTCTATCAGGGGTGAATCTTGAAATTGAAACCGGGGGACTGTTTGCGATTTTGGGCCCCAACGGTGCCGGTAAATCGACCCTGATCAACATCGTCTCCCAAGTGGTCCACAAGGGGGAGGGAGAGGTGGAAATATTTGGCGTCTCCATCGACCGGGAGCCCCAGCGGGCCAAGATGCTCCTGGGCGTAACCCCCCAGGAGATTGCCCTCGATCCCTTTTTCAGTGTCCGGGACGTGCTCCATAACCACTCCGGCTATTACGGCATTCGGGATAATGGCGAATGGATCGAAACCCTGATCGAGCGCCTGGATCTGGCACACTCCGCCCATAAGAGCAGCCGCATGCTTTCCGGTGGCATGAAGCGACGCCTCACCATCGCCAAGGCCTTGGTGCACAAGCCGAAACTATTGATCCTGGATGAGCCCACCGCTGGGGTCGATGTGGCCTTGCGCCATGGGCTTTGGGCCTTTGTCCGGGAGCTGCACGCCCAGGGGACCACGGTGATTTTGACCACCCACTATCTGGAAGAGGCACAGGAGTTGGCGGATCGGGTGGCGATTTTGCAGGATGGCCAGGTGGTGGCGTGTGATCGCACCGAGGCGCTTTTGGAATCTTTTGGTAACCGCTGGTTTGAAATTCTTCTCTCTGACAGCGAAGCGACCTTCCCCTTGGAAGCCGATTGTGAACCCAGTGACGCGGGGGTGCGGATTTCCGGCTCGTTCACCCCGGAGCACTCCAAGACTCTTTTTCAGTGGTTGGCCGACCAGGCCCACCGGGTGGCGGATGTGCGGATTGAGCGGGCGAGCCTGGAAGATGTCTTTTTGCATCTGACCCGGGATCGAAAACCATGAAGCCTTTCACCCGGGATCGACAATCATGATGAACTGGTACGGCACCTGGTCTTTTTTCCGCAGGGAGTCCCGCCGATTTTTAAAGGTGTGGATGCAGACCGTGGGGGCGCCGCTCATCTCCTCTCTGCTCTATTTTGCGGTCTTTGGCGGGATTTTGGGGGAGCGGATCGGCACCACGGACGGGGTGGATTATCTGGCCTTTTTGGTGCCGGGGCTGGCGGCGATGGGGATGTTGCAGCACAGCTATCAAAACAGCAGCTCCTCCATGGTGCAGATGAAATATTTGGGGATGCTGCCAGCGGATTTTTTGGCCCTGCCCCTGACCTCTTTTCAGCTGGTTTTGGCTTTCACCGGTGCGGCGGTGGCCCGGGGACTTTTGGTGGGGAGCGTGATTTTGCTGGTTTCACGGTTTTTCGTCCCCTTTGGTCTGGCCCACCCCCTGCTCCTGCTTTTTGCTTCGGTCTCTCTGTCGGCGATCTTCGGTATTTTTGGTCTGCTGGTGGGGGTTTGGGGGCGCAACTATGACGATGTGGCGACGGTGGGTAATTTTTTGCTGACCCCCATGATCTACCTGGGAGGGGTTTTCTTCTCCCTCTCCATGTTGCCCCAGAGTTGGCATGTGGTGGCCCTGGGCAATCCGGTTTTTTATCTGGTGGATCTCTTTCGCTACGCCCTGATTGATGTTTCCCAGAGTGACCCTGGCGTGGCGGTAGCGGCTGTTGGGGGATTTGTGGTGGCTTTTTTTATGGTGGCGGTGGGGGTGATTCAGCGGGGATATCGGATTAAGAGCTGACTTCGTTTTTTCTCCTTGGTTTTACCTCCCCCGGCAGTTGTGGGGAGGGGAGAGTCTGCCGGGGGAGGAGGGGAGGGATGTCAGAAAGAATACTCCTCACAGGCCCTCCCGGTTTACTGATCCATCTGATTTTCTTTCTTTCGTTTCAGGCTTGGGACTTAACCATCCTCTGACCACTCGTCATTATCCTCTGGTCGAACCACCCGGTTACGCCATCTCCAGCTGTCGGACTCTTCGCTGTCGGATTCCCAGTCGCGGGATTCCCAGTCGTTGGATTCCCAGTCGTTGGATTCCCTGCTGTTGGATTTCCAGATACTGAGTTTCCAGTTATCTGATTGCCAGCTGTGGGATTGCCAACTGTTTGAATTCCGGCTGTTGGGCCTCCAGGCTTTGTAACGTCGCTTTTTTTCCAGTTTCAGGGTCACCTGCTGCACCTTCACATCCCCATTCAACACCAGCCGCCACTTTCCTGCCGAGCGGTCGGATTCATTTTCGAAGCGAAGCTCATCAGAGTTTTTTGCCTCTTTTTTGAAATGGCCCCGTTTTTTATAATGACCGCGCTTTTTGCCGGGGATGCGTTGGGTTTCCGATTTCCAGGAGCCCACCTTCAGTTGGGCCTTGGCACGACCTTTGCGGCTTGTGGCCTTCAGCTCCACCTCAGCCAGTTGGTAGCGTTTGAGATTGAGGTCGGGAAAATGTTTTTTGAGTTCGGATTTTAATCTCAGCTCATTGTTGAAGCCTGAAAAGCGCTGGTTGTCGTAATGGAGGATGACACGCTTGTCGGCAGCTGCAGCTGCAGCTGCGGTTCCGGTGAGAAAAAAGAAAAAGAGCAGCGCCGGCATGGTGGCCCGAAGGATGTGATGGAGGCGTGTGTTCATGGTTTCTATCCTGTTTGGCTGATCTGGTTTGGTTGTCTTTGGCGAATATGTTTTAGGGCCGTCTGTCGGAAAAATTCATTCCCCGGGCGACAGGTCGATTACCAGCGGCTGCGCTGTTTTTTATGAACATGATGATGGTGCACCACATGGACTACCCGGGGTGGGGGCGGGGGGGTGTGATGGATCACCGGGCGATGTTGGGGCCGGGGCCTGTGGGGCTGGGTGGTGGTTTCTGTCACGGTGTAGCCGACGATGAGCCCCACAGCAGCACCGATGGCGGCATTTTCCAGGCGATGTTCGTCGTCAGGGCCAAATACCGAACCCACCAAAGCGCCGGTGATGACCCCATCCACGGGACCGGATATCACGCTCCCCAGGCTGGAAGCGCTGGCTGGGGCTGAAGCAAAGAGCAGTGCGGCGCAAAAGGTGGTGGCAAAAAACTTTTTCATGGGAACCCTCCCGTTGGATCTATCGTCATTTCCCGTTCTGGTTTGACGGGTGACTGTCATGTTGTTTGGTGCTCATCAATCATGATGGCATTTGGAAAGTAGGTAACGGGGTGTGCCCGAAAAGTTCGGGAGGGGATAAAAAAAAAGAGCGGTACCTCGGGGAATTGTGGAGCTGTCTGGGGAGCAGAGGGTCGAAATAGTTGGATGATAATGTTCAGTAAAAAGTAATATATAAAAAAATAAGGTAGGCCATTTCAGGTGGTATGAGGCATAATGGCGGGAGTCGTAAAAGAGCAGATCAGGCCGCTGATTGGAGCCGGTGAAAAGAGGGGGTGAGCTGCATGGCAGCCCCTTTTTTTAGATGCTGGGCTCTGAGTCAACTTGCTCCTTGAGGATTATTTGGCCAATATGCGCGCAGCTTCAGACAGAGATGTGGCGATTGTCAGAGATTATGGCCGCACTTTTTTTGGAGCAGACCAAACCAACCGGGTTCATTTTTGAGGGGAGGGGTATGGAACAGCATCGTGAGTTCGATCGTCTTCGCCACGACAAAGTGCTGGTGTTGGAGCTTGGTGGAGAGCGCCGACTGAAAGGGTGGAGCCGGGATGTCTCCCTGGGAGGGGTCTTCCTGGAGGTGGAAGGTTCTGTGTTTGGCGTTTGTGTTGGTGATGAGGGGATTTTGCGTATGATGTCCGGCAAGGATGCCATGCAGTTTCCTTGTCGGGTGATCCGGGTGGCCAAAAATGGGTTGGCACTCTCCATCACCGAGCATCAGGCCCAGTTCGGCATGTCCATTTCCCACGATATCTACCATAAGATGAAGAACAACCTGGATCAGCAGTCTTCGTGATAGATCCCATCAGCTGGCTGGCTACAGCTCGGACTGTCTGCAAGAGCCGGTCGGTTTTTCAGTAGATTGGATGGGCGTCAGTTGTTGCGAGGCGTTTCAAAGCTGGTTGTCTTCTACAGATTTTTTCTCCCCCCCTGAAGCTTCTTTTTTCCTCTAAAACAATCCAGTCCGTGTAGGATGCCGTGACCCGGCGTTGGGGTTTCCTTGCCAGGCTGTCGGCAGCGAGTCAGCTGAGCACCATCCTTGGCGCCTTATCAGCTGGAGGCCATCCTTGGCGATTCGTCAATACCTGAAACTTTCCAACCCGCCTGGCAGGCAGGATTGTTCTTTCGGATGCGAGTCAGGCTGGCGGTGTGGGATTGATCACCACCGCCATATCGCCAATCGCCGCCTGGACCGGGATGGAAACCAGCACGCGACCGGAGTGGGCGGTGGCATCGCTGCTGCCCAGGTGTTCACACAGCTCTGCCAGGGGGATGATTTTATTGTTGCGGTTGGTTTTTTGCCGACTGGCAGCCAACTCGGGCTGCTGACGGACCCACTTGAGTACCGTGGGGGTGGAGAGTCCCAGCAGGCGGGCAATGGCGCTCATGGAGAAGCCGTTTTGATACAGGAGCCCTGCCAACATTTTTTCAGAGGCTGGGCGACCCCGGGGGGTCATGCGGGTGAATTGGTAACCACAGCCCTGACACTTGTAGCGCTGTCTGCCATGTAGGCGGCCATTTTTTACGGTATGACCTTCCTGGCATTTGGGACAGTTTGGCGACATTTTCGTTGAACCTTCCGCGTCTTGTTTTTTGGAAATTGAGGGTGTTTGAGAGGGTTCCCAGGAGCGTGTCTCGATTGGGGGAGGCTCTGAATGCATGGGGATTATCCCTGTTTTTTAGGTAGTGCGGCTTGAATAAGATAATAAGTGGCTATGGTCAGCCCTACGAATCCCAGAACAGGCCCCAGATGGAGCCCGGTGGCGAAGGTGGGTAGAGCCAGTTTGGTGCTGGCGCTTGCCGTGGCTTTGGCAACACCGCCAAGCTTTGAAATTTGTACAGCGTTGCCAGCTTTGACCATCACCGGGCCGGGTCCAGCTACCTGTATGGTCTCTCCAACGGCAAGTTTTGTTTGCAACGATGTGCCGACCATTGTTTCTCCTTTTTTCAGGAAATAATTGACTATTGAAGGGCTCAGTACGGACTGTCATCAAAATTTGTTGCGGATTTTTGTGCAAATACTTCGTCAAAATGTCTTGAGAGCAAGCGTAACATATTGAAATTGGAAAGAAATGTGTTTTTTTTTTTTTGTTTGGGGGGTAAAGTTGAATTTTGTTTCAACAGAAAGTGGTTCGGGAACTGGGGTTGAGGAAGGATGGTTTATAAGTATTCGTTATGACCGGATAGAAGATGGTGTGGGTATTGGGGTAGAAGGTCGCGTTGGGAAATGATGCGGATAATTTTTATGTTTTTTTAAAAAAATCAATCCAGTGCAAACGATGGCGGGGAGGTTGCCAGGGTTGATTCTGTTTCAAAAAAGTTTGCAAAAGTGATGATGGTGGTGGAGAGGGGCAGAAGAAAGGAAAAAGGGTGTGCTGTTCTTCTTCGGTCAGGAGGGCTGTTTGGTTGGATATTTTGAATTGAATGAAAGTTCAATATCACCTGATAACGAAGAAGTTTGCAACAGAAAAGTTGAGTTGAATAATGATTATACTTTACTCAAAATGGTGAGTGTTTATTTTATGAATCTGCATGGAATCGTTGCAGTCTTGCAATCATTGGACAGGGCATTGAGTCGATTTGGACAGTGCCAAGGCGCCCCTATCAGGTAAAAAAAGGTTGATAGAGAGTTCGGATCAGGAAGATGCCAGGTGTTTGCGTAACTCCTTGAGGCCGGTGAGGAGATTTTTTCCGGTTGGGGTCAGTTGATAGGCTCGGGAGCGGTTTTGGTCGATGATTTCCGCCTCCTTCAGGGATTTCAGATGGAACAATACCTTGGAACGATCATTGATCTTGAGCTGTTGGGCCAGCTCCACCAATCGTTTGGGCTCCCCGGAGCTCAGGAGTTCGACCACTTTGCGTCGGGTGGGATTGGATAGCGCCACCAGGGTTTGATCGAGATCGCCGATACGCACCTCCTCCTCAAACCGGGCTTCCTCCCTGACCCGGTGGATGGTGAGAATCAGATTGTCCAGCTGAAAGGGCTTGGAAATATAGTCATGAGCCCCTTTTTTGATGGCGAAAACGGCGTTGTCGATGGTGGCGAAGGCGGTGAGCATGATCACCTTCAGATGGGGGCGGATTTTTTTCAGGTTGGAAAGGGTCTCAATACCATCCTGGAGGGGCATGATGAGATCGAGGAGCACCATGTCATAGGGGTTGGCGGTGACCATTTTTTCAGCCACCGGTCCCGACTCGGCCTGCTCAGCGCTAAACCCCCGATTGTTCAGGGAAGTGCAGAGGCTATCCCGCAGGTCGGCATCGTCATCCACAATCAAAACACGTATCATTTGCTGTTCTCCTGAGCCAATGGTAGTCGTACGGTTACCTCGGTTCCCTCTCCCGGAGTGCTTGATAGCGCCAGATGGCCTTCATATTGAACCAGAATGCCATAGCTGATCCAGAGCCCGAGACCGGTCCCCTTGCCGGGTGGTTTGGTGGTAAAAAAAGGCTCCATCGCCTCTTCGAGGGTTTTTTCATCCATCCCCTCACCACTATCCCGGATGGCCACGACGCAACCCGGCCCCTCCTTTCGGGAAGAGATGAAAAGCGTTCCCCCTTCAGGCATCGCTTCCAGAGCATTTTTAAGGATATTGACGAACACCTGCTCCAGCTTGCCAAAAACCCCCATCACCTCAATCGGATCCTCCAAAGATTCCTTGAGGGTAACCCCTTCCAGACCGACACCCACTGAAAAAATGGCGGATTCCAGAACTTCGTTGAGATCGACGATGGAAAGCCCCATTTTTTCGTGGCCGACCTGGATCTGGGCTTCCTTGACGATTTGGGCGGCGCGATGGACGTTGCGTTCCACCACCTCCAGATAGTGGCTGGGCTTGGCGGAGTGGGCGTGGGGGGCCTCCAGGGCCAGTTTCAGCTCCTGAAGATTGATGGAGGCGCTGGTGAGGGGGTTGTTGACCTCGTGGGCCAGGCCAATGGCCATGCGTCCCAGGGAAAACATCCAGCGAGAGGCTCGGAGGCGGTTTTCCAGTTCTTCCTGTTCGGTGGTGTCGTGAATGGTGCCGATCATGAAGGTGTGCTCGCCCCGGCTGTCTTGTTCAAGCCGGGCGATGGCGACGATGTGCCGCTGCCGCCCCTTAAAAGGATTCAAGCGGAAGTTTTCCTGAAAAGGCGTGCTCTCCTTGATGGCCTGTTTGATGGCGTTCTCCACCCGTTCCTGATCTCCGGGGTGGATGCGGCTGATAAACATTTGGTAGGTGAAGGGGTAGCAATCAGGCTCCAGGCCAAAAATACGGTAGGCCTCCTTGGAGAGCAGGGCATCGTTGGTTTTGAGGTTCCATTCCCAGTCACCGATGTGGGCCAAGCTTTGCGCCTTGTCTTTTCTCTCTTCGTTTTCCAGTAGCCGCTTTTCCCAGGCGAGCTGTTCGGTCAGGTTGGTGATCAGGGCGAAGGAGCCTAAAAAAAGCCCATCCCCGGAAAAGAGGGGCTGAGGGGAGATGAGGGTGGATATTTCGGAATTGGATCTATCCACGAATACAATTTTATATTGGCGATTGCCACCCAATTTGCGCCAGGCAAACTGCTCCTTGAACCAAGCCCGGGATTGGGGGGTGAGAAAGTCGGTGATGGGTCGCCCGGTGATCTCCTCCAGGGGGCGGTCCAGCATTTCGATGAATGAGGTGTTGCAAAAGGTAAAAAGGCCCGCTTCATCCAGGGAAATCATCCCCTGGGACATGGTTTCCACCAGGAGCCGATAACGCAGTTCGCTTTCAGCAAGGCTCCTGGCGGCCTGTCTGCGGTGGAGATACCAGGAGCCGAACACCGCACCAAAGGCCAGAAGCCCAATGGCCAGGATGATGTTTCGGGAACGGTTGCTCCCTTCCGAAATCTCCCGTTGGGGATCCCAAACAAAGGTGTCCGGGAGGCGTGTTGATGCCACCACCCCGGCTGCGGCCAGTTTGTCGTAGAGGCGCTGCCAGCGTTGGAGATCGTTATAACCCAGGGGGATGGTCGGATAATGGGTCAGTGCCATGACGGCGGGGATTTGCAGTCGATTGTAGTGCACTCTTTCGCTGAGGGTGAATGGCGCAGGCAGTTCCCGGGCGATCCGATCAGAAATTTTATCGTGATGGATGTGGGCATAGCGCCACCCCTTGAAGCTGGCGGCCAGAAAGCGTTTGACGAGTTCGGGGTGTTGTTGGGTGATTTTTTCCGAGGTGAAAAGGGTGTCGCCGTAAAAGTCCGCACCAAAGTGAGCGGGTTTCATCTGAGCGGGTTCCTGGCCGGTTTTCCAGGTGATCCAGTCGCTATTGATGGAAGAGTAGGCGGTGGCATCCACTTGGCCTTTTTGGAGTGCCTCCATTCCATCCTGGACCAGAATTGCCGCCGGAAAATCCTCTGTCGGATCGAGTCCTGCCCCGTGCAGCATCACCTTGATTTCCGCTTCTCCCACGCCATCTCGTTGGAAGAGGCCCAGTCGCATCCGGGTTAAATCAGCCGGTTCCAGCAGGTCGGATTCAGGCTGGGAAAGCAGCACCAGGGCGCTTTCCTGAAAGATGGGGGCCAGGGAGATCAACGGCAGGCCTTTATCATAGGCCAGCAGTAGATCGGTAGCGGCGATGCCGAATTCCGCCCGATCTTCAGCTACCTCCTGGGGGGCGTTGAGGATTTTTCCATCCTCAATCCCAGGCCGGATGGTCACATCAAGCCCGGCGTCCTGGTAATATCCCTGCCACAAGGCGGCATAATACCCGGCAAACTGGAACTGGTGGTGCCAGCGGAGTTGCAGGGTAACCTGCTGGTTTGCCTGGAGATTTATGGGGGTTAATACCCACACAAACGCCAGAATGGATAATAGCCGATAAGCCGTCATGGGGGCATTATCGATCCTTCCCGCCTTCATTGCACCCTTTGAGTGGCGGGGAAACAAAATAACTCCCCCTTTTGCACAGTTGGTGACGTATACTACTTGGTCTCAAGGAGAGGGGAACCCGGACCCGCTGCCAAGGGTCTGAAGGGAGAAGGGTTCCAAAGGAGGGGTGCTCCGAAACCTCGTTACCATCAAGCCCACCAAGGAGGGCGGAAATCATGGCGCCAGATCAACTATTCGACGAGGTGGAAAAACGGGCCAATCTGGCCTTGAGCAATGAGATGGAGATGCTGACGTTCTACCTGAACGACAAGCAGCTCTATGGCCTCAATGTGTTTAAGATTATCGAAATTTTCGAGACCCCCAAAACCATCACCCGGATTCCCTATTGCCACCCCACCATCAAGGGGGCTATCGACTTTCGGGGCAGTGCCATCAACCTGATCGATATTGGGGAATATCTGGGGATGCCCCCGGTGGATTTCAAAAATGAAATCAGCTATGTGATGATTTGTGAATATAGCCGGACCACACAGGGGTTTCTCGTCACCCAGCCCAACGTGCTGATCACCAAGGGATGGGATGACATCATCAAGCCTGATGGTGCCATCTACGACAGCAGCTGCCTCACCGCCATCACTTATCACGATGAGGTGATGGTGCAGATGCTGGATGTGGAAAAAATATTGGGGGAGATCGTCGGTATCGATATCCAGATTTCCGACGAACTGGTGGAAAAAGGCAAGGAGATCGTCACCGATGCCCACCACATTCTGGCAGTGGATGACTCCAAGGCGGCCTGTTCGTTGATTCGGGATGTGTTGGACCAGATGGGCATCCGTCACACCGTCGTGGACAATGCCCCCCGAGCCCTGGAAATTTTGGAGGGTTCCATCGGTGCCGATGGCAAAAGCAGCTTTACGATGGTGTTTACCGATATTGAAATGCCGGTGATGGACGGTTTCACCTTTACCCGCAAGGTTCGGGCAAACCACAAGCTCGACCACGTCCATCTGGTCGTTAACAGCTCTCTTTCCAATCGATCCAATCAGTTGAAGGCCGAACAGATGGGGGCCAACGATTTTGTCCCCAAATTTACCCCCGACAACATGGCCAAGATTGTTCTTGAGCAGGTGGAAAAGGCCAATGTGAACGGCTGATACCCTGAGCCTGTCAACTTCCGTCCCAGACCATTCCCGTCAGATGGATCTATCTGTCAGGTGATTTTCCATCAAGCGTGCCTGCTGTTTGGCAGACGGTGCATAGGGGGATCGCTTCCAGTGCCTCTCCCTATGCCACCAAACCGGAGCCGGGCTCAATCCATGAGTTCCGGATGGCTTCCGATTCGAAAGATCGTCCGATAGAAAAAAATCCCGGCTTAGCTTGTCAGGAGCCAAACATCAGCGGCAGTGCGGAAAGCCCGGCAAAGAGACCTACAACGACCAGCAGGGTGAAAGCGGATTCCATTTTCATGGGGATTCTCCCAAAAAGGTTATTGGACAGATAAACAGTGCGTACAAGATAATTAGAATATTCTAAAAAAGATAATTAGAAATATACATAACTGGATCATTCCGTTTTATGGTCGTTTCATTTTTTTGAAATCCCGCCCAAAAGCAGCAGACCTTCGCCTCCCCTTCCAGCCTCACTTTTCTGAATGGCAGCGTTCAGGTAGAACCTGCAAGAATAGCACCAAATATGTCCGATAACTGTCGTCTGTTGGGCCAGTTCATGCTGTTTGGGTGTTGATCCGGATCTGCCTGGATTCCTGCTTGTGGGGGGAGTTGTCGAAAAGAGTGGATATCTATATGGAATATAGGCTGTTTTTAGTTGATATCTCTGTGTGGAGCAGCTTGTTCAGGAGGTTGAATCGGCAGGAATTATCGGATTGAACAGCAGGGGATGGATTGGACCGAGAGGATGCCCAGATAGCGTGGTAGGCGGGACGTGTCAAAATATGGTTGCATGAGGCTGGGTGAGGGGTGGCAAAGCGCCTTCAGGGGAGCGGCTTGCCAACGCCAGCCAGGGAAATTTCCACCAAGCCTTGGAGGGTGGAGGGATCCACCGGCTTGCTGAGATAATCCGCCGCTCCCAATGCCAAGCCCCGTTCCACGTCTGGGGCTTCCCGGCGACCCGTGACAAAAATCACCGGAATTTGGGCTGTTTCGGGGTTTGCTTTCAACCGTTCGCACACCTCATAACCATCCATATCCGGCATCACCACATCCAGCAGAATGAGGTCCACATTTCCCTTGGCAGCGGCCTCCAGGGCATCCGGACCATTGGCAGCCATCACCACCTGGTAGTTCCCTTTTAGAACAACAGCCAGGGCTTTGACGTTGCTGGGGACATCATCAACGATGAGTACTCGGGGTTTTTTTGGGGTTGCAGTCATTTTCAGCCTTCCTCAATCTCGATCTTAACCAGTCGGGCCAGGGCTTCTAGAGAGGTTCCAGCGGCTTTAAAATCGATCCGTTCCAGCTGTTCTTCGAACTGCTGCAAAAGTTGATCCACCTCTGGGGAAGCACCGATCAGGAGTGGTTTGATCTCATAGAACATTTCTTCAGCCTCGAACTCCATCCCCTGAATGTGGCTGTTCAGAGTCCTGAACAGGGGGGTGAGTTTTTCCTGGTCGATGGGAGTGGGGCCATCCTTTTGGCCATGCTCCTTTTCGGCTCGGGCGGTTTGATCCTCTTCGGATTTTATTTTTAGGATGGCAGCAATCACCGCTTCCATGGCCTCTTCGAAAGGGACGATGCTTTTGGGGATGCCTTGGGGCTGGTTGGTGATCTCCTGCTCCAGGGTTTGAGAGGTATGGAAGAGCGTTTTGGCAGAAAAATTACCGGCCATTCCCTTGATGGTGTGAAGCAATCTGCTGGCAATTTTCCGGTCATTTTTGCGGTGGCCTGCCAGGGCAGAACGAATCTCCTGAGGGGCCTTTTCATAATCCCGGAGAAATTCGAAGAGCAGGGAGCGCAACAGACGGCGGTTGCCATTTAAACGCTCAAGGGCCGCAGAAATATCGATGCCGGGCATGCTTTGTGGAATGCCGATTTGATCTTGATCCATCTCCAGTTGGTGGGCTACCCGTACATTCCCCCCCAACCCTTTCCGGGGACGAATCCATTTGATCAGGGCGCTATAAAGCTGGGTTTTGTCAATGGGTTTGGTGATGTGGTCGTTCATCCCGGCATCGAGACATTTTTCCCGGTCTCCCGCCATGGCGTGGGCGGTCATGGCCAGGATGGGGAGGTCGTGGAGAGCCATCTCATGTCGCAACCGATGGGTCGCCTGGAAGCCGTCCATCACCGGCATCTGAATATCCATCAAAACCAGGTCATAACTCATTTCAGTCACCATGGTGACCGCTTCCAGGCCGTTGGTGGCGATTTCCACGACCAGACCGGCCCCCTCCAGAATCTCAATGGCCACCTGCCGGTTGATGGCGTTATCCTCTACCAACAGCACCCGAGCCCCTCCCACCTGGCGAATCACTTCGGTGGGTTTGATGCCCTCTCGCCCTGGACGCAGCGCCTTGGCGACCTCCTTGCCGAACACCTCCATGGTGGTATCAAACAGAATGGAACAGTTGATCGGTTTGATGAGATAGCTGTTTATCCCAACCATATCTCCCTGGGCGCGCACCTCCTCTTCCCGGCCAAAGGGCACCATGAAAAGAATTTTGATGGCTGGATCCAGCTGGTCTTGATTTTCTTGAGAGGCCAGCTCACGGATTTGGCGGGCGGTTTCCAGGCCATCCATTCCCGGCATGAACCAATCCACCACCACCATCTGCAAGGGAGGGTCTGAAGCTTGGCGATGGGCGATGGCTTCGAGGGCTTTTTCTCCGGAAGCCGCCCCCGTGGACTTGAAGCCGAAGGTGGTGAGCATTTTCATCAGGGCGTTGCGGGCGGCGGGGTTGTCGTCCACCACCAGGGTTTCCAGTCGCTCCATCTCCTCTGGAGGGATCATGTCAGCTTCTTCAAGTCCCAGCCGGCGCGCGATGGAGATGGTGAAATGAAAGGTGCTTCCCCCCCCGGGAACGGACTCGACCCAGATGCGTCCCCCCATCAACTCCACCAGCTTGCGGCTGATGGAGAGCCCGAGTCCGGTGCCACCAAATTTGCGGGTGGTGGAGCTGTCCGCCTGGGTAAATACTTCAAAAAGTTTGGCCGTCTGCTCCAGGGTCATGCCGATGCCGGTATCCCGCACCGAAAAAGCCAGCTCCACCTGTTGGGCTGACTCAGCCAGGGTGCGCACCTGTACCTCCACCTCTCCCTCGTCGGTAAATTTGATCGCATTGCCGATGAGGTTCATCAAAATCTGCTCCAGGCGCAGGGAGTCGCCGTGGAGTTCGTAGCGGCACTCCTCACTGGCACACATGATCAATTCAAGGTGCTTGTTGGTGACCTGAGCCCGGAACATGTCTGCCAAGTGGTCGAATAAATTGCGCAGGAGAAAGTCGGATTTTTCCAGCTCCATGTGTCCGGCTTCGATTTTGGAAAAATCGAGAATGTCGTTGATGATGCGTAGCAAGGAGCGGGCAGAGTTGGAAATTTTGCTGAGATAGTCGTGGGTTTTGGGGGGCAACTGGGTCTGAAGAGCCAGATCCGCCAAGCCAATCACCGCATTCATCGGGGTGCGGATTTCGTGGCTCATGTTGGCCAAAAATTCACTTTTGCTCTGGCTGGCCAGCTCCGCCTGATCCCGGGCCGAGGCCAGGATGGTCTCCATCCGTTTGCGTTCGGTGATATCCCGAAACACCACGATGGCCCCATCCAGCTGCTCCCCGTCAAAAATGGGGTTGCTGGTATACTCCACCGGAAAGGCGGTGCCATCCTTGCGCCAGAACACTTCGTTTTCCACCGTGTGGGAGTGGCCGTGGCGAAAGGTTTTATGGATGGGGCATTCCGTGGCCGGATAGGGGCGGCCATCGGCGTGGCTGTGGTGGAAAAGAGCGTGGAGTGACTTGCCGATTAGCTCCTCCGGGAGCCTGCCGACCATTTTGGCTCCAGCAGGGTTGATAAAGGTGGCGACGCCGTGGGAGTTGAGCCCATAGAGCCCTTCTCCAGCGGAGTTCATCAGGAGTTCGTTATATTTTTTCGCAGCTTCCAGAGCGCAACGCTCCTTTTCCAGATCACGGGCCATCTGCTTGAATGCCTGGGCCAACTCCCCGATTTCATCCTGGGAATCGAGATCGAGATCGAGATCGAGATCGAGATCGAGATCAAAGCGGCCCTTGCCCACGACATGGGTTGCGTGGAGGAGTTTTGCCAGGGGGTGGGAAATTTTGCGGGCCAGCAGAAGTGCTACCAAAATGGCTGAAAAGAGGGCCAAAACTGCCAGAAACAGGCTCGCCTGGGTTGATTCTTCGGCGTCGTCCTGGATTATTTGCAGTACCTCCAGCATTTCACCCTCAGCTTCTTCTTCGAGCTCTTCGATTTCCAACTGCATGTTTCGGCTTAATGGTTCCTGGGAGGTTTCAAACTCCTCCCGCAGCTGTTGGGCGGTATGCTCAAGAGATTTTGGATTCAGGGAAGGGGAGGTGAGAATTGGTTTTAACGTGGTGACAAATCGATTGGCATACCCGATAAACTCGGTGGACATTTCCTTGAATTCCAGCAGCTCTTCCAGCTCCTCTGCTTCACTGGCTTTATGGAATGCTTCATCGGCATCATCCGTCTCTGTTTCCTCGGTATCGTTCCCCAGGTTTTTTGGGTCAGGAGCCTCTTCCTCCTGTTCATCCGTCCTGTTTTCTTCTTCAAAGCGGCCTTGGATAATGGCCAGATGGATCGCCTGCTCCCAGGTTTGCAGGGTGTCGCCGAGAATGGAGGCGCTTTGTTCAATAGCGTTTAAAGAGTGATGAATTTCCGTTCTCTGACGGCTCTCTTCCTCCTCTTCTGGTTCAGCTTTATTGCCCGCTTGGTGGTGGGTGGCCTCATGGGCTTCGATGACCACTTCCTGAAGCTCCAGAAAGATTTCGCGAATGTTGGATTTGATGCGCTGGATACGATAGCGAATTTCATTGGCAGAATGGATTTCCAGATAGTTGCTCTTTCGGATTTCTTCTGCTTTTTCCTGGATGTCGTGACTGAAAAAAAGAACAGCCCCTCCCAAAATCGACACAAAAAAGGCGATACCGAGAAAGCCCAGGATCAATTTTTTTCGAACACTCATCCAGTTGACCTCAGGATGGAAATGGCAAGGAGTTTAATGGCTATTTTGTAGCAAAATGTACTCTATACCATTTCTATTGACAAAACGACGCCATAATCAGGTGTTTCAAGGGGGGGGAGGTCATCAGGAAATGGTTTGAAGGCAAGGGGAGGTTTGGAAAGGCTTGGGGTGGGCTTTCAATGGGGAGTGAGCTGTTGGTTTGTCGGTTGATCCTTCTCCTCAGAGGAATTCCATCTCCGTTAAACTTTCGCGTATTTCCTGGGCCAGTTCGTATCTCTTGTCGTAAGCCAGCTCAGCGCTACCCACTTTTTCCAGTCTCTCTTGAACTTGTCGGTGCAGTGTCAAAAACAACTCCTCATCCGAGCTGCGCTTTTCAGGTGCCATCCGGCTGATTTCCTGATGTCGATCAGCCAGTTCCAAAAAGGCATCCTGCAAGCCATCCCGGATCCGGTCGTGAAAGCTGTCCACTTCCTGGCCTGCGGGGCAGTCATCAAACTCCTCATTGTCAGCTGTCATCGCTTCTTCCAGGGTTACTTACGTTTTTAAACCTTTTGCCATCACCAACATGGCAGCTCTTGTCTTAAAGAACTTACTGACTGGCCAAACAGCAGGCAAGTTCCCAAAAAATCCCGTTCCGGTATTTTCTTTCTCTCCTTCGGGATGAACCCTCTTTTGCAAGAGCCAGCTGAATGAGAGATGGCAGAAGCGGGTGAGGTGGGGAAGAGTCCTGTTCAGGTTGCGGTGGCTACCGATCTTTTTTGATCACTGTTTTCGAGGGTTTTGTTTTTTTTGGGGGCTTTTCGCCGGGGAAAAAAATTTTCCGTTTTTCCGGCTCTTCCCGGGACCGGTAGAGGGTGGCGACGTGGCCGATCATTCCAGCGGCCTCACTGCCGGTCTCTTGGGTGATTTTCTCAAGCAGCTCTTTTTTTTGCTCCTTGTGATCGTTAAAACGAATTTTGATCAGCTCATGCCCCTCCAGCGCTTCTTCCACAGAGGCCAGAAGGCTGGGGGTCACCCCACCGCCGCCAATCAAGACCAGTGGCTTGAGAGAGTGGGCCAATCCCCGCAAATATTTTTTCTGGGCTGGATTTAACACAGTATCAGTTACTCCTTTTTTTCACCGAAATGTCGCTGGAATGCATGCTTTGGCTCCAATCATTCCAGGCAACCCAAAATCCATCCGTTTTTGGGAGAGAATCGTTGTTGCGTCATCGTGGTTGATCGGACAAAGAAAAAGCGGTTAGAGTATTGGCTCTAACCGCTTGATAAAACCGGGAATTTTGGTCGGGGTGAATGGATTCGAACCATCGGCCCCTGCCTCCCGAAGGCAGTGCTCTACCAGGCTGAGCTACACCCCGATATCATTTGGTACTAAAATCGTACAGCCCCTGAATCTGTGATGGCATCCAGGGGCGGTGGGCAGACAAACTAGAAGGATCAGAAGGAGCGGTCAACGGAAAAATCGGCCAGCTTCGCCATGGCGTCCCGTTCCGGGGTGCTGGGCAGCGGATCCAGATAGGTTTTGGCTTCCATGGCAAAGGCCCGGGCTTTGTCCATCGCATAGTGGATGGAGCCCCGCTTGTTGATCAGCTCCAGCGCCCGCTTGAAGCTGGTGTCGGTCTGCTGGCCATCCTCCAGGCAATCCCGCCAGAAGGCCCGCTCTTCCTCGGTGCCGTGATGGTAGGCGTGGATCACCGGCAGGGTGATTTTACCCTCCTGGAAATCATCACCGATGGCCTTGCCCAGGGTCTTGGTACTGGCCGCATAGTCCAGGGTGTCGTCCACTACCTGATAGGCGTTGCCCAGGAGCAGTCCATAGCGGGCGAGGCTTTTTTCTTCTTCTTTGGGGCGCTCGTTGAGCACCGCACCGATCTGGGCGGCGGCTGCGAAGAGGGTGGAGGTCTTACCACTCACCACCTCCAGATATTTATCTTCGGTGGTGTTGAGATCGTTGCTCACCACCAGCTGTTTCACTTCCCCTTCGCTGATCACCGCACAAGCATCGGCGATGATTTCGAGGATGCGCAGGTCGCCATAGGCGGTCAGGAGCTGGAAGGCTCGGGAAAAGAGAAAGTCTCCCACCAGGACCGGCGCTTTCAATCCCCACACGGAATTGGCGGTGGCTTGGCCCCGCCGGGTGTCGGAATGATCGACGACATCGTCGTGGAGGAGGGTGGCGGTGTGGATAAACTCAATCACCGCTGCCATCAGGGCAGCCTGGTTGCCTTTATAGCCAAAAAGCTTGGAGGTCACCAGAGTGAGAATGGGCCTCAGCCGTTTGCCGCCACCATTGATCAGGTGGGCGCCCAAGGTCGGAATCAGCTCTTCCTTGGCTTTCAGGTTGTCCAGAATGATCTGGTTGGTCCGCTCCAGATCGTCGCCGATCAAGGCGTGTAACTCTGCCAGGATCCCTGCTTTGGTTTGGGACATGTGAAGTGAAATCCGACTTGATTAGGGTAACCGGTCTTATGGGGCCGTCACGTGGCTATCTGCCAATTGCGATTGCAAAGGCAGGGCAATCCGGAAAAAAATAACCCGCCCAAAAAAACAGATCGGCCCGGATGTGGCTGGGATCCGACATTTTTTTACTATCTGGACAGGCTTGGTGTTTTGTTTAAGATGCCTGCTTTCCCCTTTGGTGATGCATGTCCGAATTTCCGATAAATCAGAATGCCGGATACCCACGAGGAGAGCTTACCGCACCAGGGGAAAGATTATCCCAGGAACCAGGCAAACAATGAAGGAAAAATCGTGACGATATTTAACTCAGGTTTGCCTTGGGGGAACCCAAAGCTGAAAATTTGTCTGGCATCGGCCTCCCCCAGGCGTCTGGAACTCCTGGGCCAGGTGGGTCTGCACCCAGAGGTTTTGCCGGTGGATATCGATGAGAGCCGACATCCCGGAGAGGGGGTCAAACCCTTTGTGGAGCGTCTGGCCCGCTCCAAAGCCGAAGCGGCGGTGGTGGGGGATGGGGTGGATCTGGTGATCGGGGCGGATACGGTCGTGGTGGTGGGAGAACATATATTGGGCAAGCCTGAAAATGAACAGGAGGCCCGGGAAATGCTTAAGCAGCTTTCGGATCGTCCCCACGAAGTGGTCACGGGGGTGGCCGTGTTGCGCCCTGTGGATCAGCTCTGCCGCTCCCGGGCGGTGGTGACGAAAGTGTGGTTCAAACCCTTAAGCCAGAAGGAAATCAACGCCTATGTCGCCTCTGGAGAACCGCTGGATAAAGCCGGGGCCTACGGCATCCAGGGGCTGGGAGGCTTTATGGTCTCCCACCTGGAGGGTTCCTACACCGGCGTGGTGGGGCTGCCCCTTTTCGAAACCCTGGAAATGATCGCCGGGTTTCAGAATAGAGAAGCCGGAGGGGAGCGGGGGTGAGCCGCTTTCCTGTTGTGGATCCGGGTTTCGGGGTAGAGTGGCGGCTATGAAAAAAATGGTAAAGTTTTTCTCTACCCGGCCCCTGGTGGGTGAGCTGCTGTTTTGCATTTTAGTGGGGCTGGGGCTTTTTGCAGGCGTCATGCTGACCTGGGCGTTTCCCCTGGTCACCGCCGCTTGCCTGGCTGGCCTGCTGATCGCCCAGTGGCGGGTGGGGCGCCAGCCGGGGGATGACCGGGTGATGCTGATCGCCCCATTGTTGGGCACGCCAGCGGAGATGGTGGAGGTCTATCTGGGGGAGTGGACCTATCACGCATCGGTGTTGGTTTGGGGGGTGCCTCTATGGCTGCCTCTGGTTTGGGCCAACCTTTTTGTTCTGTTTCGTCGGTTGATGCGGCTGATGTTGGCTCTGCTGGACTATTTTAATGTGTGGGGGCTTGGCCGAAGCATTCTGTTTGGCAGCTTGGGGGGTGTGCTGCTGATTTTTTGCATGGTCGCGCTCTTTCTGATGGAAAAAGGCCCCTTGATCATCGGGCTCTATAGTGTGGTGATCGTTTTCCTGGGCAGCCATCAGCTGAGGGAGCGGGATGTTTTGATTTTTTTTGTGGCTGGGATTTTGGGGGCTGTGGGGGAATATAGCGCCATCCAGGAGGGGTATTGGCACTACCGCAACCCTTATTTTTCAAGTTTGGGGGTGGATATCACGCTCCCCCTTGATTGGGGCTTGAGCGCCATCATCATCAACCGTCTGGCAGACATGGGCCAAAAACTGGATCGTGACCGGGAGATGTGGCAGACATGATCTGGGGAGGATGAAGGCGTGATCTGAGGAAAATGAAGGCATAACAACTCTCCCGGGGTCTGAAATAAATCAGCCATCCCCCATCGTCCCAGGGTGGAGCAAACCGGGGTCTCGTGGGGAGCGGCGTGGCAAAATAGGAAACCTAACGATGCATCCGATACTGTTTCAGGTGGGCCAGGTGACGTTTTTCACCTACGGCTTTACCATGATGGCCATACTGTTTTTGCTCTATTTTTTGGCTTCCCGGCAGATTGATGGGGTGGAAATCACCGAAAAACGCTTGGGCCACATCTCCTTCATGGTGGTTTTTTCCATCTGGTTTGGGGGGGCTTTTTGGCTGTTGGGTCGCCACCTGCTGGGTTCGGTTACAGGCTCCGGGTTGGAGGGGGGAGGGGGCTCCGGGCTGCCCGGGTTGTTGGATCCCCAAAACCTGCAAACAGCTGAAACCTTTCCCATTGTGGCCCTGTTTGGCTTCCTGCTGATTTTATATTGCCGCTGGCAGCATCTCTCCTTTATACGGGTTCTGGCTTTTCTGCTCCCCTATTTTATCCTGGGCTATGGGCTGCAACGTCTCTTCGGCTGTTTTTCCGCTGGCTGCTGCTACGGTACGCCGACGGATGTGATGTGGGCGGTGCGTTTTCCCGACACCCTGGGCGTGGGGCCTCTGCCGGGGCTTGCGGTGCATCCCACCCAGCTCTATATGGCGGTGGGGGCTTTGGTTGCTTATGGCTTTATGGCCTTCTCCCCCTTTCGTCACCGGGGACCGGAGGCGATTTTGGGGATGGCGCTGGTGGGGCTCTTTGGACCCTATTTTTTGACCACCTTTTTTCGGGGGGATGTGCGGCCGGAAACCACCTTTTATTGGGGGCTATCTCCCAGGCAGATCATCTCGTTGGTGGGGTTTATGATCGGATCGGGATTTTTGGTTCGGGTCTGGCGCAGGGGGGCGTGCGCTGAACCCTGATCGGGTGGCGTGAGTGGTGCTGTTTGCAGGCTGTTTTGGAAAAATTTGACGCGATGGTGGATGGTTTTTCCGACCATCCATCGATCTTCTGGCCGGGTGCGAGATAGAGACATCTGTTGCAGGTTTTTTTTGAGGGGTCGAGTCGGGAACGATCATTGTATAAAATTATTTTTGGGGGGATAGTGGGGCCGTTTGATTGGATGTTGTGTCAGCATTGGATTGGATCGATATGGATGTGAAGGATGATTTCGAGCAGGAGAGGGCTGTTCTCGCTGCCGGTCGGCGGCTCCGGAGTCGGGGAGAGGGAGAAGTTCACCCTTTGGCCCAATCCCATGATGCCCTCCTGGAGGTTTGTCGGGGATTGCTTGAAAGATGCAGCGGCTTGGAAGAGGCGTTGAACGAGGCCCGCAAGGAGACCGCCCAAGCCCGCAAGGAGACCGCTGAGGCGCAGAGTCTCAAAGAAGAATTTTTAGCCAACATGAGCCATGAAATCCGCACCCCCATGAACGCCATCGTGGGAATGAGTGATTTGGTTTTGGCCACTGAGTTGGATCTGGATCAACGGCAATATCTGGAAATAGTCCAGCAATCGGCGGACGCCCTTCTCTCCACCCTGAACGGTATTCTGGACTATTCCCGACTCCAGGCGGGGCGGATGAAGCTCGACCACTGCGGTTTCAAGCTGCAAGAGGTGGTGGAGCATGTCAGTGAAAATCTGGCCCCTCTGGCCCATCGTAAAAATCTCGCTCTGGTCTTTTCCGTAGACCCCACCGTGCCCCAATATCTTCTGGGGGATCCGATGCGGCTGGGCCAAATTTTACGCAATCTGCTCGATAACGGCATCAAGTTTACCCAGGTGGGAGAGGTGGTGCTGAAGGTGGGGTTGGCGGAAGAACAACCCTCCCCCAAGCCCGACACCCCACCATCGGATGATCCACCGGTTTGGCTCCATTTCCAGGTAGCCGATACCGGGGTCGGCATCCCCAAGGATAAGTGGACCACGGTTTTTCAAAGCTTTGTCCAGGTGGAAGGGAGTACCACCCGGCGGTTTGGTGGATCGGGGTTGGGGCTCTCCATGTCTCACCAGTTGGTGGAGTTCATGGGGGGGCGGATGTGGTTGGAGAGTGTGCCGGAAGAGGGAAGCACCTTTCACTTTATGCTGCCCTTGAAGCTGGACCATTCGGTGAGTAAAAAATCCTTTTTCACCCAGGAAGCGGACCTCACCGGCATGCGGATATTGCTGGCGGACTGTTCGGATTCTGATCGTCAGCGCTTGAGGCGTCTGCTCTCCATGTGTGGCGCTGTTATCTCTACAGTGGAAAGCGGGCGGGATGTACTCACCTCCCTGCGTAACGCCTGGCGGGCGGGGCGGCCTTTTGATCTGGTGCTCTTCGACTGCCGCATGCCCGATATCGGAGGCTTCGCCATCGCTGATCGGATACGCCACAATCCCGATTGGGTTTGGAAAACCGCCGTCATGCTCCCCACCCGGCACCGCCCCACCGACATTCCTGAATTTCGCAAGATGGATATCTCCGCAAGCCTGGTCAAACCCATTCGAAGGGATACCCTTTTGCGGACCATTAATGGCGCTTTGGGCCGCTCCATCTCCCTTTCCGGTGAGGGGGGGAGTGAGTCGGATGTCTCCGGCAAACCATTACCCCCCATGCGGATTCTCAGCGTAGATGACGATCCGCGCAACCAGACCGTCATTCAGGAGGTGTTGGGGCAGGGGGGGCATTCGGTGGTGTGCTCCTGGAACGGCCAGGAGGCCCTGGAAATGTTGGAGCGGGAAACCTTCGACCTGGTTTTGCTGGATCTGGCCATGCCCCAGATGGATGGGATTTCCCTGACCCGCACCATTCGCAAGGGGGATATCCCTGGACTCAACCCGAAAATTCCCATTTTGGGGGTGACGGCCCATGTCCGGAAAGAGGACCGGGAAGCCACGCTTGCAGCTGGTTTTGATGGTTGTCTGGCCAAGCCTTTCAAGGGCGGTGCGCTGCTTCAGGAGATCCGTCGGGTGATGGGGAGCTCTGCCAAGCGGGAGATGTCGGCAGATGTTCAAAAGAGCCCTCGGCCAACCTTGCCCAAGGGGCCGCTTTTTTCCCCGCCAGTGGAGGATTCCTCTCTGCGTCAGGCGCGGGAACTCTTTTTGGAGCGGGCGGCCCTCTCTTTGGAAATGATGGCAATGGCCCTGGAAGATCGCAACCATGGCCGACTGGAGGCAGAAGCGCAAAAATTCAAGAAAGCAGCCCAGGAGGTGGGGGCGGTGCAGGTGAAGGGAGAGGGTTTGCGCCTGGTGATGGCTGCCCGGATGGAACGGGTGGAAAAAGAGGCGATGCATCTGAAAAATCTGGTGAGCTTGATGCAATCTCTGGAAAAGGCCATGGCGGACTCCTCCCGGTGAAGGGGCTGTTTTTTCCTTCTGGATATTTTGATCCGTTACCGGTATTTGCCGCTTTCTGCTGGTAGATGCCGCTACCCTCCCAAACGACGACGATCTTTCCTTGCTCTCCCATAGCCGCCTGATCGCTTCTGATTATCCTAAATCCGGCAGTTGGGCGTGTGTGGCTGGTGCAGAATATTGGTTCGCATAGTGAATTGGGAGAAATCGCTGTCACCTTATTGGTCACAAGACTTTCTCCCGATTTGCCTGGTGGATCAAGAGGCTGGGGCATGTACGTACGCCCAACTGCCGGATTTAGGATTATGGATTGGGGATCCCCTCAGATGTCGGCCCTCAGTTGTCGGTATCGAACTACGCTTGGCTGGCCAGGACCGATGGCAACATGATTTTCCCCATCACTCTATCATGTTTGTTCTATAGATGGGGTCGTGAATGCTCAAAAAAACCCTTAAATTATATTAAAGAGGGGTTGTCGACTGCACGGCAGAGGCGTGTTTTATTCTGTCTGGGTTATATCACAATGAGCTGTTGGGGTGTCGGTTCTTTGAAATTGTTGTTTTGTTGGAGCGTGCGTTTTGGAGGTGATTCAGCTATGTTACGTAAATGGGGTATCCCCCATCGATTATAAGCCCCTGTTTTCTGGCTTTGCCGATTGGGAGGCCAAAATAGCTTGGATGAAGCGCGCATTTGCAGATGATTTTTTTCTTTAATGATAAAAACAGTTCTTGCGTTAAATGTTGAGGTTGGATTTGTTAAAGAATTAAGAGTGCTGGATCGACCAGCATTACACCCTTTCAGGAATGTCGTTTTTGCCGAAAAAATCATAGAGGTGGGGGATGAAAACGTTTGCCTGGATCGTTGTTGTATTTGGTTTGATTTTTTCGGCTACCACCCTTCAAGCCGGTGAGCATCCCGAGGTACCTCTCATCCTGGAGGGTATTCCGGTGGTGGATTCCCAACAAGTTCTTGAGCTGATGGAAGGGGGGGATACCCTGTTTGTGGATGCCAGAAAAAGATCGGATTATCAGCATGGCACCATCCCCGGGGCCATCAACTGCCGGGTCACTTCAGGGGCACCCGAACTCTCCCCCTCAGAGGTGGAGCAGACTCTACAGGATTTTAAATCCTGCCCTGATATCAATCAGGCCGACCCCAGCCAGCGGATCGTGGTTTTTTGTAACGGGGTGCATTGTTGGCGGAGTGGCAAGGGAGCTTTGGCTCTTGAAAAAATTGGGTTTTTGAATATCCTTTGGTATCGCGCAGGCATGAATGATTGGAAACGCCTGGGGTTGCCCATGGAGTAGGATCCGGCTTGCCATGGCGCGAGAGTTGCGGCCTGATAAAATAAGATGATCAGGTTGAGGAAAATGGTGCAAGCCATGAATAAACCAAGTGTTGCATGTATAAACCGGGTCTGTTTAACGGGCCGTTGATCGATAGCTGATAAAAAAATTAATAACATGGCCTTTAAACCAACCCTCCGCACTCAGCTGTTACTGGTTGTAATTCTGCCACTATTGGTCGTAGGTATCACCTCCCTGGCATCTATTTTTGCCTTGGAGGATACCAACTTCGAACAGATCCTGCACACCAAGCACGACTATTATGCCAACACCCTGGATTCGATCATCCACTCCAAGGGGGATTTTCTCTCCTTCAGCGCCACCCTGATCCGGCAAAACAAACCCCTCATTCAATCCCTGAAAAACGGTGATGCCGCTACCATCGCCAACCATACCGACAACCTTTGGAACCAGGTTTCCGACGGGATTCAGGTGCTCTTTTTTTGGCGTCAGGAGGAGAGCCAAGGGAAAATTCTTTATGCCATGGGAGAGATGGGGGCCGGGTTGGACGATTTTAGCGTTCCGCTCCTGGAGCAGGTCGCCAGGGAAAAGCGGGCTGCTTTCGGGGTGGAAACATTTCCCGACGGCCAAGTCCGGCTGATGCAGGTTTCCCCCTATTTCAACGCCCCGGGAAAACCCTATAACCTGGTGGTGCAGGGAATTGATTTTGATCAGGTTTTAAAGAAGTTCAGCACGATTGTCGGGGTGGATAATGTCGTGCTGGAGGTTTGGAAGGATGGGGAGAAGGGTCAGAGTGGCCACTACCATCTGCGGGAGCACCATCTGGCTGAATATCACTATCCTCTCACTAACGCAGCAGGCCATCCCATCGCCCAGGTCACGGTTACCGAAAATCTTTCGGTTCTTTACAAGGCCTTTGAAAAATCGGAGCGGATTACCTTTTTGACTCTGAGCGGCCAGATTCTTCTCTCCCTTATTCTGATCTATCGTTTTTTGATCTGGCTGGGCAGGCGTACCGGATCCATCCTCGACATGCTCCACTGGATTTCCCAGGGGCGGGCTTTGGATCATGGGCAGACGGTGGCCAACCCGGATGAATTGCAGCGCATTGATCAGGGGATCCGTGCTCTCAGCCAGACGATTGAGGAGAGCCGGGAGCGCCTTACCAGAGCCAAGGAGGCTGCCGAGCGGGAGGTGGTTGAACGCAAACAGGCTCAATCTGATCTCCAGGCGTTGAGTCAACAGAACAAACTCTTGTTGGAGGGGGCCGGGGAGGGGATTTACGGTATCGATCTGGAAGGTCATACCACCTTCATCAATCCCGCTGGTGCCAAAATGGTCGGCTGGGAGCCTGAGGAGTTGATCGGCAAACCCCAGCATGCCCTCCTTCATCACACCCGGCCCGACGGAACTCCCTATCCGGCAGAAGCGTGCCCCGTTCATGCCGCCAGTCAGGATGGCCAGGTCCATTTTAAGGATAATGAACTTTTTTGGCGGCGGGACGGCACCAGCTTTGCGGTGGAATATACCTCCACGCCCATTCGGGAGGGGGATGAAATCAAAGGGGCAGTGGTGGTGTTCCGGGATATCACCCGGCGCAGTGAAAATGAAAAAAGAACCCAGCGTTCCATCACTTTTCAGATGGTTCTCAATGCCATCTACCAAATTTCCTTCCAAGATATCCCCCTGGAGTATCAGTTGGGCCGGGCCCTTGGAAAAGTACTCACCATTCCCTGGCTTTTTGTGCAATCCAAAGGGGCCATATTTTTGGTGGATGAGGATAGCAGGGAGCTGCGTCTGGTGGCTCAAAAGGGATTGCCGGATGCGTTGTTGACCCAATGCGCCCGCTTGCCCTTTGGTCACTGTCTCTGTGGTCGTGCTGCCCTGGAAAGGCGGGTCATCCATGCGGCACATGTAGATGATCGTCACGACACCACCTTCCCGGATATGGCCCCCCATGGTCATTATGTGGTGCCTCTGGTCACTGGTCAGCGCCTGATTGGGGTGTTGACTCTCTACCTGGAAGATGGCCACATCCGGGAGCCAGAGGAGGAGGATCTGCTCAAGGCGGTGGGCAACTCCATTGCCAGCCTCATCGAAAGAGGGCGGGCTGAGGAAAACATGCGCACCCTGAACGTCAGCCTGGAAGAGCGGGTTCAAGAGCGCACCCTGGAGCTACAGGAATATGTGGAATCACTGAAGGAGGCCCAGGATCAACTGGTGCGCTCCGAGCGGATGGCGGCCCTGGGGGGGCTGGTGGCCGGGATCTCCCATGAAATCAAAACCCCGGTGGGTATCAGCTACACCTCCGCCACTCATCTGGAGACTGAAACCAAGCGGTTTTTGGATAAACTTCAGGAAGGAACACTGGCCCGGGCTGATTTGGTGGTTTATCTGGACGAGGTGGAGGGGGCCTCGGAGTTGATCATCAACAACCTCAAACGGGCCGCAGAGCTGATCCAGAGCTTCAAGGCGGTGGCGGTGGATCAAACCAGTCAGGAAAAACGCACCTTTGATCTCGGCCTCTATCTGGATGAAATTCTCTTAAGCCTGCGTCCCGAACTGAAAAAGAGTGATCACAAGGTGGCGGTTATCTGTCCGGAGGGGGTAGAGGTGAAAAATTATCCCGGGGCCTTGTCACAGATTGTCACTAATCTTATCATGAACTCTCTTGACCATGGGTTTGATGGAAAAGAGAGCGGCGAGATTTGCCTGGAGGCGGTTTCAGATAATGGAACCATCTCCCTAAGCTATACCGATAACGGTCAGGGGATGGATGCCAACACCTTGAAACGCATGTATGAGCCATTTTTTACCACCAACCGCAATAAGGGCGGGAGTGGATTGGGGATGCACATTGTTTTCAATCTGGTGACCCAGCGACTGAACGGCACCTTGCACTGTGACAGTGGCCCCGGAGAAGGGGTCCGGTTCTTGATTCAATTTCCGAAACAAGTTTAATAAGTTTCAAACAATTTCCTGTTCAAGGAGTGGTTACGTGACGGACGAGGTGGATCTGTTGTTTCCCCTGGATGGAAAAATGACCGTGGGGGAGGAAGGTGGGGCTGGGAGAGAAGAAGGGGGTGGTAAAAACGATGATTTCCAACACCCCTGGAAAGTTTTAGTCATCGACGACGACCCCGATGTGCACCCTTTGACCCAAATGGTGCTGAAAAAAATGCGCTTCCAGGGTCGGCCTTTGCAGTTTATCAACGGCTATTCCGGCGCAGACGCCAGACGCTTGCTCATGGAACACCCCGACACGGCCATTCTCCTGCTGGATGTGGTGATGGAGAGTGACCAGGAGGGGCTGGAGGTGGTCCGCCATGTCCGGGAAGAGCTGAAAAACCCCTTTATCCGGATTATTCTGCGCACCGGCCAACCGGGCAGTGCCCCGGAATCCCACGTGATTGCCAATTTTGATATCGACGACTACAAGGACAAGGTGTCCATGAGCAGCCAAAAGCTCATCACCTCGGTCACCTCGTGTCTGAGAGCATTCAACCTGCTGCGCACCATCGAAAATACCCGGGTGGGCCTGAAAAAAATCATCCAAGCCACCAGCCGTCTCTACGAACCCAACTCCCTGGGCCAGCTCGCTACCGGCATCCTCACCCAGCTGGCGGCTCTCATCAGTCATGACGATGGGAAGGGTTCCGACTATCCCGTCGAATGTTTTGCTGCTACCGAAAAACACGGTTTGCTTAACATTTATGCCGCTTTTGGCAAATATGAAGGCTCTGTCGGAGCGCCGGTCAGCGAGACGGTCGGCCCCGAGGTGATGGCCATCGTCAAACGCGCCGAGGGGGAAAAGCGTTCGGTTTTTACCGAACGGGATTATCTGGGCTTTTTCCAGACCCGCAACGGCATGGAAAATTTGATCTATCTCCGGGGCCATCGGCAGCTGAACGAGGTGGATCGGGATCTGATCGAGGTTTTTTCATCCAGTATCGCTTCGGCTTTTGAGCAGCTGTTTCTCAATCGCGCCATCTCCAAAACCCAGAAGGATGTCACCTTTACCCTGGGGGAGATTATTGAGGCCCGAAGTGAGGAGGCGGGGCAGCATGTGCGCCGGGTGGCGGAAAGCTCCCGATTGCTGGCTCAGTTGGCCGGGCTTTCTGCGGATGAGGTGGAGATGATCTGGATCGCCTCTCCCATGCACGATCTGGGCAAGATCGGCATCCCGGACGCTATTTTGAACAAACCCGGCAAGCTCACCGATACCGAGTGGCAAACCATGCAAAATCATACCCGTATCGGCTATCAGGTGTTGGAATCCAACGATCAGGAAATTATCCGCACTGGTGGGATCATCTGTGCTCAGCATCACGAAAAGTGGGACGGCAGCGGCTATCCGGCAGGGCTCAAGGGGGAGGAGATCCACATTTTTGCCCGAATCACCGCCTTGATCGATGTTTTCGATGCCCTCACCCATGAGAGAGCCTACAAAAGGGCCTGGTCTACGGCTCAGGCGTTGGATCTCATTAAAAAAGAGCGGGGCAGCCATTTCGAACCCCGATTGGTGGATCTTTTTCTGGCCAACATTTCCGACTTTCTCGATATCCAGAAAGCCTTCGCTGAAATCCCCGAGTCGGAGGCTCCGGCAGATTCCCCGATTCCCTAGCCCGTTGGGCATGATATGCTAAGGATTGGTGGCCCCGCTCGTGTGTCTGTGATGGCGCTTGGTGGTCGGGGTTGGTGGTGGTCTATACGGGCAGTGGAAATGGTGTTGCGATGAAACGATGGGGTGTGGGGATCCTGGTGGCGGGGGGGCTTTTTTTATCCGTGGGAGGGGGTGCGGTTGCGGCTCCCCTCCTGACCGAGGCAGACGCCCTCCAGGTGGGGGGGATGTTTGCTGTGCCGCCGCATCTTTCTCCCCAGCCCAGGGTCTCTCCCAAGCGCCGTGACCTGTTCCAAAACCAGGAGAGTGCCACCGTCCAGGATCTGGAGCGACTGCTCAGAGCTTGGTTTGTGGAACCGCCGGCCTCTTTTCATTTTCACTATGCCCAGGTGCTTTGCCGCTCTGAAAAGCTGGAAGCGGCTCGGGTGGAGCTGAAAAAATATCGCCAAAAAGCCCAGCCCCAGGATGAAAATCGTGCTGAAGCCGAACGGTTGGAGAAGGATTGTGGCAAAAGCCGCCCTCCGGTGCTCAACCCCCTTTCAGTACAGGCCTCTGTTGCCTCGCCCAAAAGCGTGGAGGGTCAGTGGCGGGATCCGGTCACCGGTATGGTGTTCGTCCAGCTGCCCAAGGGGTGTTTTCAAATGGGGCGCAATAGGGGATATACCGATGAATCCCCAGCCCATGAAGTGTGCGTAGATGGTTTTTGGCTGGCCAAGCATGAGGTCACCCAGGGGCAGTGGCAACAGGTGATGGGAGACAACCCGGCCTATTTTAAAATAGGCGACGACCACCCCGTAGAGAGTGTCAGCTTCAACGATGCCCAGCTTTTTATCCGCCGTTTGAATGGCCGTGGACCGGCCCAGCGCTATCGCCTACCCACCGAGGCCGAGTGGGAATATGCTTGCCGCTCGGGAGGACGCCATACCGATTTTTGCGGGGAAGGGGCGTTGGGAAAAGTGGCCTGGTTTATGGATAACTCCGGCATGACCCATCACCCGGTGGGCGAGTTGCAGCCCAATGCCTTTGGGCTCCACGACATGAACGGCAACGTTTGGGAGTGGGTGGGGGATCGCTATGGCGCGGACTATTATGGCCAAAGCCCCCGTCACAATCCCCAGGGGCCCGGGCAGGGAGAAGCGCGGGTGAATCGAGGGGGGAGCTGGTTTGACGGTGCACGGCAGGTGGGGGCGACAGTGCGTTATCGCTATCCCCCGGGCCATCGGGATCGTTTGTTGGGCTTTCGGCTGCTGATGCAGCGCCCCTGAAGCCTGCTGGATAGAGGGGCAACCGCTCTTTTGTGAGGGCTGCAACCCCTATCCTGTGACCCTGAAACGCTTCAATACAACCCCCTCACTCCCAACGACCCGGATGCTGGGTGGTTGGGAGCGATAGATTTGGCCCCTCTTCCCGGAAAGAGTCAGTAGGGGCCGTGGCCGGTTTTGTCCCGATCTTCGAATGAGCACGATTTTTCGTGGATGTGGCCCGGATAGTGTTCCTCAAAAGAGCGGCAGATCTCTGGTTTGAAGAGCCACTCTCCCTTCTCGTTGAGCCAAAACTTTTTTTCGATCTCCTTTTCCTGATCCTGATACACCTCATAAACCCGGACTTTGGCTGGATCCATGTCGGTATGGTGGAGCTGTTCCACCAGGGAGCAGACCGTTTCGGCATGAAACGAATGAAACGTCCCCTCCAGGCCCTCGATGGGATAGCGGGCTTCGTAGAGGTAGGGGATGGATTTGTCGTATCTCGATTTGGGTCCGACTATTTTTTGGAAAATTTTCATCGGGTGTGCCCCGTTATGAGTTGTTTGTGGTGTGCGTGTGATCGTTTGCATCCAATGCCAGGAGAGTGCAAAGGCTTGCCAGGGCGTCCAGGTATTAAAAGAATTTAAACATACTTTCCCTGGAATGGGATCCTCCCCCGAGGACGGACGGTTTTTACAGGTTCTGGGCGTTTATGTTTGTTTGTAAAGCAACACAAGGCTTCTCCCAGTGAATTAATATTAATTTGCCTGGGGCTGTATTGCAAATGATCCGGGGTTTTCGTTGTTTTCTTGCTTGCTTTATGGTGTTGAAATTTAAACAAAAACTTTGTCTTCATGGCGTGTTTGTGCGGTGTTTTTGTGAATGTTTTTGCGATATGTCAATTTTGTTTGCAGGATGAGGTGTTGGAAGCGGAATAACGGTTCTGTTTTCAATATAGGAGGTCAAAGATCCCGATAGTCCGGCCCACTTCCCCCTTCCGGTGGGGTCCAGCGATAACGTTTCAGGGGATCCTTGATGTCGCAGGTTTTGCAGTGAAGACAGTTGTCAGGGGTTTTTCGGCTCTGTTGAGCGCCATCGTTTGTTTCGGCCAGCTCAAACACGCCGCCGGGACAAAAACGGGTTTGGGGGTGGGCAAACCGGGCGGGATCGGACGCTGCGGTCGTTTTTTGAGCCGTTTGTTCGACAATATGACACGGCTGCTCCGGTGGATGGTGGAGTCCGCTCAGGGCCAGGGCTGCGGAACGATTGTGGCTGATTCCGGGGATAGGCTTTGCGGTGGGTGGAGGAGGGGAGCTTTTGGCGCTTTTGAGCCGCTCCCGATCTTTTTTGTTCAGCCGCCAACTCCAGGGGGAGTGGCCTTGGGTCAGGGCTTCCCAGGCGGCGTTGATGAGTCCCAGCCAAAGCCCTTGGCGAAATCCGGGGCGTATATTGCGGGCGGCTTTAAGCTCCCGGGCCAGGGGCGAGGCCTGGAAGAGGGTCTCATAGTGGTGCAGCCCCTCCCTGGAAAAATCTTCATTTTCAAAAGCCTTGGCGATACCTCTGGCCGCGAGCAAACCCGAATGGATAGCCGGGCCGATCCCTTTGAGTTTGGCGGCATTGAGAAAACCCGCCCCATCCCCCACCAACACCCCCCCATCAAAGGCCAGAGCGGGCAGGGCACCGATGCCACCTTGAACCAACGTCCGGGCCCCAAACCCCAAAGGTCGCCCCCCTTGCAGGAGCGCTCGCACCTGGGGGTGAATTTTCCAGCTCTGAAAAGCTTCGAAGGGGTCGAACCAGGGATTTTGGTAGTCCAGGCCTGCGACAATGCCCAGAGCGAGGCGGTTTTCCGACAGGTGATAGAGAAACCCTCCCCCGTGGGCGGTGCCGGAGAGGGGCCAGCCCAGGGTGTGCACGGCAAGCCCCGGGGAGGCTTTGGGAAGCTCCCACAGCTCCTTGAAACCCAGAGCGTGGGTTTGGGGGGAGCGGCCGGCATCGAGCCCCAGGCGTTTGATCAGGGGGGTGGTGAGAGAGCCCCGACACCCTTCAGCCAGCACGGTGACCTTGGCGTGGATCTCGATCCCGGGTTGAAAACCGGCTTTGGGGGTGCCCGTTCGATCCCGGCCCTGATCTCCAGTACGCACCCCCACGACCCGGTTATGGTCAAAAAGCAGCTCCTGGGCGGGAAAACCGGGAAAAAGATCGATCCCCAGCGCTTCTGCCCGCTCTCCCATCCAGCGGCAGAGGCGACCCAGGGAGATCATGTGGTGGCCCAGGTGGCTGAAGGGTGGGGGGGTGGGCAGGGGATGGGCGTTGTCGCGGCTTAAAAAGAGAAACTCTTCCCGGGTGACTTGGGCATCCAGGGGAGGCGGTGGGTCGACTTGGGGAAAGAGCTGTTCGAGAATCGAGGCATCCAGGAGGGCACCGGAGAGGAGATGCCCGCCAATGCGGGAGGCCTTTTCCAAAACGCAGATGGAGAGCTGCCTTTGGGGATCCTTCCGGCGCAAGCCCAGGGCGGTGGCCAAACCCCCGGGCCCGGCACCCACCACCACGATGTCATAGTTCAGGGATTCACTCACATCCGACCCGCACTCAGGGCAACGCCACGCTCCACGATGGTCGGATTAGAGAATATCCGCACCCTTGAAGACCAGATCGGAGAGGGAAATCATCCCTATCAGATCACCGTTGCCATCTTCCACCGGCGCTCGTCTGAGGCGGTGGTTGCTGAAGAGTCCCGCGACATAGCGAATGTCCAGCTCCGGGCGCACGGTGATGATGGGTTTGGCCATCACTTCATAGACGTGGGTTTGGTCGGGGTTGCGGTTGGTGGCAATCACCCCTTTGGCCAGATCCAAAACGGCGATGAGCCCCCAGGCATCGTTGGGGTGGCGTTTTTTGACCACCAGGCAGGTGACATTATTATCCCGCATTTTGCGCATGGCTTCCCGTACGGTAGCCATGCCGTCGATGGTGACGACTCCAGCTTTCATCAAGTCTTTGGCAGTCATGATTTGTCGTTGTTCCGACATGGGGGCCTCGGTAGGTGTTAAAGGTCAAAGATGGCAAGAGGAGCCAGGCACTCCCTGGGCTCCCCGGTGATTAGAGGCTGTTTGGTGATTGCGTCCTGCTTGCTGCGGCGGCGTTAAAATCGTGCTCAAATCCTCACGTACTGGAGTACGCCCGGTTTTCCGCGCGATTTTGCCTTGCCGGGGCGGCGCAATCCACAATCACCAAACAGCCTCTTAGGGCACAGCTGTTAAAACGCTATGGCTTCAGCTGAATGGTTTCGTCAAGGCTTTGTGAGCAACCATCATTCTATCCAGCTCCAGCCAGGGACAATACCCGCTCCAGCCAGCCACAATACCCGCTCCAGTCAGCCTCAATAGTAGTGTTGGCTGACCTCTTTTTGGAAGCGGGGGATCTGGCTTTCCAGGCCGATTACCTGTTCCACATCCAGGACAAAGGCGATGCCGGTGCCGGGTTTGGTAAACTCACCCGCCTCCTGAATGGCATCCACCACCGGCCTGGTCAGGTGCTCCTCCACCAGAAAGAGCATCACATCCCGCTGGATCTCCAGGGAGAGGCCGAAGAAGGTTCTGGCCTCGTTGACGCCAGTACCCCGGGCCGGAATGATGGTGGCGCCGGTGGCCCCTTTTTCCTTGGCGGCATCGACGATAATGTTGGTCAGATCGGTTCGGGCTGTAGCCACCACCAGTTTGAAACGCATCTACTCACTCCTTGCTTGTTGAGAGTCGGGCGCGCTTGGCCCGCCACTGAACCAGTTGAGCGTAACCCATAACCGACATGATTGGAAACAGGCTAGCAAAGGCAATGAGCCCAAAACCATCCAAAATGGGATTTCGGCCCGGTATGGTGCTGGCAAGTCCCAGCCCCAAAGCGGCAACCAGGGGGACGGTCACCGTTGAAGTGGTCACACCGCCGGAGTCAAAGGCCAGGGGCACGATCATGGGGGGGGTGAAAAAGGTTTGGAGCAGCACCACGACATATCCTGTGACGATAAAATAGACCAGCGACAGGCCGCTGACGATGCGAAAAGCGCCCAAGGCGATACCAATGGCCACCCCCAGGGCCACCGCTACCCGCAGTCCCGTGGGATGAATCGCCCCTCGGGAGACTTCGTTGGCTTTTAACGCTACCGCCAACAGCGAGGGCTCGGCGATGGTGGTGGAAAAACCGATGAGTGCGGCAAAGAGATAGACCCAGCCATAATCGAGCCAGGAGATCACGGCCGGGGCTTGGGCGGTGCCGAAAACCCACAGAGGATCGGTCAATTGAGCCGCCATGATCTGCCCGATGGGAAAGAGGGCGCGCTCCAACCCCACCAGAAAAAAGGCCAATCCCAATAGAACATAAATAAATCCCACCACCTGCCGTCGCCAATCGGGAATGGTGCGCTTGAGGACCAATACTTGAAATCCCACCAGCAGCGCCAGGATCGGCACCACATCGGTGATGGTGGTCCAGAGGGTGGTTAACAGCTGCCAGAGAAGGGACATCTGCTCACCCCTTACCGAAAATGAGGATGCCATATCCCATGACGAAGATCATGGGAAGCAGGGAGGCCAGGGCGATCAGTCCAAAACCATCCACCATGGGATCCCGTCCCCGGATATCGCTGGCAAGTCCAACGCCCAAAGCGGTCACCAGGGGGACGGTAACGGTGGAGGTGGTGACACCTCCGGAGTCATAGGCGATGCCGATAATTTCCACCGGGGCCAGAATGGTCATGATCACCACCACCAGATAGCCACCGATGATCAGGTTGCGCAGAGGCCAGCCCAGGACGATGCGCAACACCCCCAGGGTGATGGCCGTTCCCACTGAGAGTGCCACCGCCAGCCGCAAGCCCCAGGCATAGGACTCCCGGGCTTCCAGATCCCCGGCAATGGCCCCGGCGGTGGCGGCTACCTGGGCGGCTTCGTCGGCCACAGCAATCAGGGCGGGCTCGGCCACAGTGGTGGAAAAACCCAAGGCAAAGGCAAAGGTGAGGAGTAAAAAGGCGCTTCCCTTGCGGGAGAGGGTGTGGGCCAGGGATTCCCCCAGGGGAAAAAGACCCATCTCCAGCCCCCGAACAAAAAAGGCCAGCCCCAACAGCACCATGAAAGCCCCCACCAACACCTCCCCCAGATCGGGAAAGGGTTTTTGCAGGACCACCAGCTGAAAAAAGGCGATCACCACAATGATGGGCACCAGATCCCGCCCGGCTGCGGTCAGCCAGTTGAAGGGTGCTCTGAGATGTTCGAATGAGATTTTCAAGATGAGATTTTCAAAGGGTATCGTAGGTGCGACGTCTGCGGCCCTGCATGGCGCCACCAATGAAACCGAGGATCAAAACCCCAGCCCCCGCCAGCAGAAACAGGGTGTCGGAACGCCCTTCCAGGTTTTCCTTTTCCAACGTGACCTGTTTCAGCTCAGCGGTGATATTTTTGAAGCGTTGGTTGAGATCCGCATAATCCTCCCGCAGGGTGAGGGCTTCGTTGGAGGCGGAGGTGATCTGGTTGAGTTCCGCTTCCAGGGCCTCCTGGGATTGCAATCGGGTCTTAAGGGAAGCCAGTTCTTCTTGCAGACGATCCCGCTCTATCAAGGCCTCTTCACGGAGCTTTTCCGCCTCTTCCATCCGTTCCCGGGCCGGGGGGGCATCGATCAAAAAGCGCCGAAGCACCCAGCCTTCCAGGCCTCTGCGTGTGCGCACCAGATCCCAGCCGTTGCTGCCCTTTTCCAGCAGTTCCAGTCGGGTGCCTGTGGGAATCACCTTGACCACCCGAAAGGTGGCTTCCGGACCTTTGCGCATGGTGATTCGGAACTGATCGGTGACATAGCGGATGATTTTTTCAGGTTCACTCTGGGGCGTTGTGTCGGTTTCGGCCAGGAGCTTTTGGGGTAGCCACAAGGTCAAAATCAGAATAACGGCCAGCCAGCCAAAGGCCGTTTTTTGGGAAAGTGTGCTCGGTTTGATCATCACTCAGGTGCCTGCTTCCTGATTGCGGCCAGGGAATAAAGGAGGTTTAAGCCTCTGGGGGCGGTTGACTTGCAGAGGCTTTCGGGGAAAGAGTAAAACAGCATCAAAAGCTTATGCAAAAAAAATCGTCACTAAACCAACCCGTCGAAAGAAAAATACCCATGACCATGGAAGGACAAATCGCCAAGGCCGATATTCTCATTGAGGCCTTGCCTTACATGCGCCGGTTTGATGGCCGGACCTTTGTGATCAAATATGGCGGTCACGCCATGGTCAACGAAGAGCTTAAAAATGCCTTTGCCCAGGATATTATCCTCATGCGCCAGGTGGGCATCAACCCGGTGGTAGTGCATGGTGGCGGACCCCAGATCGGTTCATTTTTAAAAAAAATGGGGCTTGTGTCCCATTTTGTCGATGGTCACCGGGTGACCGATGAAGAGACCATCAATGTGGTGGAAATGGTGCTCGCGGGCAAGGTCAACAAGGATATCGTCAATCTGATCAACTTGAATGGTGGTCGTGCAGCCGGGCTTTCCGGCAAGGATGGCCACACCATTACAGCCAAAAAACTCACCCATGTGCGCCGGGGGCCTGACACGGAAGTGCCGGAAATCATCGATCTGGGCTGGGTGGGCACGGTGGAGCGGATTGAAACCAATCTGCTGGAATTGTTCAAGCGTTCCGACATCATCCCGGTGGTGGCTCCGGTGGGGGTGGGGAGCAGTGGTGAGACCTATAACATCAATGCCGATACAGTGGCCGGTCATCTGGCGGTGGCGCTGAAGGCGGAAAAACTGGTGCTGCTGACTGATGTTCGTGGCATCCAGGATGAAAAGGGCCGCCTGAAGAGCCGCCTGACCTCAGACAAAGCGGATACGCTGATCAATGACAAAACCATCACGGGGGGGATGATCCCCAAGGTAAAAACCTGTCAGCACGCCCTGAAAAAGGGGGTGCCATCGGCCCACATCATCGATGGTCGGATCAAGCATGCGCTATTGTTGGAAATCTTCACCGATAAGGGCATCGGGACAGTTTTGACTTGAGTGTTGAAAAAACCGGATATCTTCCCCCCTGTCTGACAGAGGGGAAGGTTTGTTCCAGGCTTTTTTATGGGGCTACCGCTCTTCCAAGGCTTGGCGAAAGCGGACCAGGTCGTCCACATGTCCCAGGCAGACCAGGATATCGCCGGCGTTGAGTTGGGTGTCGGCTTTGGGATTGAAGAGGATATCACTGCCGGGACCGGTGGGCATGTAGCCGACGATGATGACCTCGTTAAACTCTGGGCGTGCATAGACACTTTTAAGAGGTTTGCCCTCATAGGTAGAGCCCTTGGCGATGGCGACCTCTTCCATGTCCAGCTCCACATGATCCCGTTTGAAGGCCATGTCGAAAAACTGAATGGCGGTGGGACGCAGAGCGGTGTTGGCCATCTGGGCGCCGCCGATCTGGAAGGGGGAGATGACCCGGTCCGCTCCCACCCGCTTGAGTCGGCGTTCCGAATCGCTGCTCCCCCCACAGGTGACGATAAAGCAGTCGGGCTGGGCTTCCCGCACCATGAGGATGATATAGACGTTGGCGGCCTCATCCACCAGGGAGCTGATGACGCTGCGGGCCCGTTTGATCCCCAACCGGCTCCACACCTCCTCTTCCGTGACATCCCCGTGGATGGCGATCCAATCTTCCCGCTGGGCATCGTCCACCAGTTCGTGATTGATATCCACCGCCACAAATTGGATGCCTGCGTCCTTCAGAGTGCGGCACACCGAACGGCCCAGCATGTCCAGACCGCAGACGATGATGTGGTCCTTGAATCGTTCTATCTGGCGTTCCATGCGATGCTCCGTCAAGTTGAAGATGCGTTCGGTCAGGGCCGAAACGATAATGGAGGTCATGAAGACGATGACCCACATTCCAAACAGGGTGCCCAGTACTGCGATCACTTGCCCGGTGGGGGTGGCCGGGGTGATATCGCCATAGCCCACGGTGGTGATGGTGATGATGGCCCAGTAGACCGCCTCCCAGATGGTGGAGATTTTTTCGTTGACCCCCCGCTCGGCGACATAAAAGGCCACCGCCACCATGCCCCAGGTTACTGCAGCGACGGTGAAAAGGCTCATTAATTCATAGGAGCGCTCCTGGAGAATGTCGCTAAAAAAGGAGAGCCTGCGAGAGTAGCGAAAGAGCTTGAGCAGCCGAAGGATTCGCAGGATCCTGAGGAGTCGGAACATGCGGAAGATCGGTAGGATGGCCAACAGATCCACCACCGAAAGGGGTTCGGCCATCCATTTGAGTTTGGGGATCATCGCCTCACGAAAGGCGAGCCACTTGACATAGAGGGGATGGGGGTCGTGCAAGCGCCGAATGATCCGGGTCTGGGCGGCGATATAGTCCCCTCGGAAGTCGGAGCAGACCCAATAGCGCAGGATATATTCGGTCATGAAGATGGCGATGAAGATATCTTCCAGATAATCGAAGAGACCCTGTTCCGCCTGGGTGATGCCGGGTTCCGCCTCCAGAACCATGGCCACCACCGAGCAGAGCACCACCAGCATCATGCCGGCATTGAAGTAGTGGCGGGCTCCGCTATCGGGATCTTCCAAAAGATGGTAAGCTAGTCTCTTGACTTTGTTGCGGCGTCGGTAGTCCGTCATGGTTCTGGATCCATTGCCAAGAATTTCATTGTCGCAAAAATATCTCTATATCAATATCCTATAGCAATATCAGCGATGAAACGGAACCCTGCATGGGCTCTTGTCATCGGGAAATTCGAAAAAAAAGGGGGAATTCACCATGGAAGCCATGGCAACACTGGTTGTTTTTATCTTGGCGTTGGCAGTGATTGTTGCGCCACTGAGTATCAAAATTGTTCCCCAGGGGAGGGAATATACCCTGGAGCGGTGGGGACGTTATACCCGTACCCTGGTGCCGGGTTTTAATGCGATTATCCCCATTTTTGACCGGGTGGGGCAAAAACTCAACATGATGGAGCAGGTTTTGGATGTTCCCTCCCAGGAGGTGATCACCAAAGATAACGCCATGATCCGGGTGGACGGGGTGGTCTTTTTCCAGATTCTCGACGCCCCCAAGGCCGCCTACGAGGTGAACAATCTGGATTATGCCATCCTCAACCTCACCATGACCAACATCCGCACCGTCATGGGCTCCATGGATATGGACGAGCTGCTCTCCAAACGGGACGAGATCAACAGCCGACTCCTCACGGTGGTGGATGAGGCCACCAATCCCTGGGGGGTCAAGGTCACCCGTATCGAAATCAAAGACATCACCCCGCCCAAGGATCTGGTGGATGCCATGGCCCGGCAGATGAAGGCCGAGCGGGAAAAGCGGGCTTCGATTTTGGAGGCGGAAGGGTTCCGGCAAGGGGAAATTCTCAAGGCCGAAGGTGAAAAACAGTCCGCCATCCTTAAAGCCGAGGGAGATCGGGAAGCCGCCTACCGGGAGGCTGAAGCGAGAGAGCGCCTGGCTGAAGCCGAGGCCAAGGCCACCCACATGGTTTCCCAGGCCATCGCCAAGGGGAATGTGCAGGCGATCAACTATTTTGTTGCCCAAAAATATGTCGATGCCTTGGGTAAGATCGCTTCAGCCGATAATCAAAAGGTGATTTTCCTCCCCGTGGAGGCCACCAACGTCCTGGGCTCTCTGGGGGGGATTGCTGAAATAGCCAAGGAGGCTTTTTCCAAACAGCGCCCTGAGGTGAGGTGATGGAATCCCTCCTCTCTCAAGTGGAGCACTGGCATTGGTGGATTTTGTCGGTTCTCCTGATCATTCTGGAAATATTGGTGCCTGCGGTCTTTTTCCTCTGGCTGGGGATTGCTGCGGGCCTGGTTGGTGGGCTGTTGTTGCTCTTTCCGGAGATGGGCTGGAAGGCTCAGGTGCTCTGGTTTTCCGGGCTTGCAGTCGCCTCCATCGGGGTGTGGCACGGTTATCTGAAAAAAAACCCCACCTCCACCGATCAGCCCACCCTGAACCGTCGGGGATCCCAATATATCGGACGGGTGTTTACCCTGGATGAACCCATCGAAAATGGTGTGGGGCGCATTCGGGTGGATGACACCGGCTGGAAAGTTTCCGGCCCGGATCTCTCTTCCGGAGCCAAGGTTCGGGTGACCGGCACCAAGGGGACGCTGCTGTTGGTGGAGGCGGTTTCGCCAACTGCTTGAGATTGAATCTGTCTGGCGTCAGATGAAATTGACATTTGTCCGTTGGGTATTCCCTGTAGGGTGTGACATACTGCCGGGCTGTTTGAGTTGAGCCCAAATTCGGCTACCCGGGTCAGAGCCAAGCCCGGAGGTGGAAACCGGCATGTTTGGGTAGACCTGTTTTTTCAGAGCGACTCAATACATTTATTGCCAATCAGGGGTGTCTGCCGAGGGGGGGCATTCACTTGGAATTGGATCCATCCCATCGGCGAATCGGGTTGCCACCCGACCCGAGCAATTTTTGGAACAACATGCCAGATTTTTCCCTCTCTGATCCCATAACCACCCGCGACCCCCTGATTGCCTGGCTGGAGTCGGGCTGCAAACCCAAAGCCCAATGGCGGGTGGGGACCGAACATGAAAAATTCGGTTTCAACAAACGGGATCTGCGCCCGATACCCTATGAAGGCCCTTCCGGGGTGCGGGCGGTGTTGGAGGGGATGGCCGAGCGGTTTGGCTGGCAGCAGGTGCTTGAGGAGGGGCTCCCCATCGCCCTCACCAAAGGGGATGCCGCCATCACCCTGGAGCCGGGGGGGCAGCTGGAGCTGGCCGGAGCACCGGTGGACTCCATTCACCACACCCAAGAGGAGATCAACAGCCACCTGGGGGAGCTGGGGGTGGTTTGTCAGGGGCTTGATATCGCCTTTTTGGGGGTCGGGGTGCAACCCAAATCCACCTATGAAGAGATTCCCTGGATGCCCAAGGGGCGTTACCGGGTGATGCGGGAGTATCTGCCCAAAAAAGGCCGTTTGAGCCTGGAGATGATGACCCGGACCGCCACGGTCCAGGCCAATATGGATTTTTCCGACGAGCGGGACATGGGGGAAAAATTTCGCCTGGCCATGGCCCTGCAACCCCTGGTCACAGCGCTTTTTGCCAACTCACCCCTCACCAACGGTCAACCCAACGGTTTTCTCTCCTGGCGGGCGGAAATCTGGCGATTTACCGATCCGGATCGATGCGGCTGGCTCCCCTTTGTGTTTGAGGAAAATATGGGCTTTGAGGCCTATGCCGACTATGCGTTGGCTGCGCCGATGCTGTTTTGCTATCGGGGTGGGCAATATCAGGATGCCGGGGGGGTGCCTTTTGGGGAATTTTTGGCAGGACGTTTACCAGCTCTCCCGGGAGAGCGGCCCACATTGACCGATTGGACGCTACACCTTTCCACCCTTTTTCCGGATGTTCGGCTCAAATCCTATCTGGAATTTCGGGGAGCGGATGCCGGTAACTCCGCCACTCTCTGCGCGCTGCCCGCTTTCTGGAAGGGGCTTTTGTATCATGGTGACTCCATGGGGGCTGCGTGGGAGTTGGTTTCGGGGTGGAGCCTGCTGGAGCGGGAGGAGATCCATCGGATGGTGCCCAAATTGGGGCTGAGGACGCCGGTTCCAGGGGGTATGACCCTCCGGGAGGTGGCACGCCAAGTGCTTAAATATGCCCGGGCCGGTCTTAACATGCACAATCGCCGCAATGCCGATGGCTGTGATGAGGCGGTTTTTCTCCAGACACTGGAGGAGACTGCCGAGAGTGGTGTCACACCGGCAGAGCGCTTGCTGGAGGCTTTTCATGGCCGCTGGCAAGGGCAGGTGGATCCCATTTTTCGGGAAGAGGAGTTTGACTCGTTCCTGGCTCAATGTAGCTAAACCCTTTTGACTCAACAGCTCTTCGTTTGTAAATGAGAACGGTTTCGTGTTGAAAGCGAAAAAAAAGCCCCGGAATGATAGGGGGGGCACGAATACGTTGAAAAATCAGCCACCAGTCACTATGATTGCCCAGGTCTTAAGCTATCAAGTGATTTGTTTTCAATCACCGGGAGTGCCATCTATATGGGAACGACTGTCATTACTACCCTGGCCGCCCAGGATTCGTTACAACTGACCGGACCGGGTTTGGTCAAACTGAAGACAGCCAACTCCGTAACGCTCTCCAAGGTCGGAGCCGCCAAGTCCGTGGCCATGGTCAAAGCCCAGACCGGGCTTCTCAACGGCGGTGCTGGCGTGGCGTTGACCACCCTTGGTCCCATCCTGGGGATGGCTGTGTTGACGGTAGGGCTATATTGGCTGATCAAAGAAACCGCCGCACCCGATGCAGCGGTCCCCCCTGTGGCCGCCAAAACTATCGAAGAGCCTGCACAGAGTTGATGGTTGAAAAAAAGGCGGCCTTGACTGCCACATTTTCGTGGCCTGGTACATAACTAAAAACGTTTTTTTTTTTTTTGGTGGGAATGACTTTGATTATTCGGAGGCGCGTATCATGATTCCAAAAGCGGCTGGAGCAGCCAACAAGGCAGCGGGTGTACAGCTTCCCCCGGGCATGGGTCCCATTCCGCCGGGTGCTGAATGGGAGTTGCCGGAAGTAGCCAAGGCTGCAGCTGGTACCCCAGGTGCTGCTGGTCAGGGAGCCGGGGCCAAGGCGGCTGGTGGTAAAGGAGCCGCTGGCAAGGCAACTGGAGCGAAGGCTGCGGGTGCCAAGGGTGCCGCTGCCAAAGGAGCTGTTCCGGCAGCATTTCCGCCAGGTGTGGAATGGGAAGCACCGGAAGGGGCCAAAGCCGCTGCTGGTGCCAAAGCGGGCGGTGCCAAGGCGGGTGCAGCCAAAGCGGGCGGTGCTAAAGCGGGTGCAGCCAAAGCGGGTGCGGCCAAAGCGGGTGCGGCCAAAGCGGGGGGTGCCAAGGCGGGTGCAGCTGTGGCCCCCGGGGCTACCATGCCTGCCAATCTGCCCCCTGGTGCCGAATGGGAAGCGCCGGAAGTGGCCAAGGCCGCCGCAGGCAAGGCTGGCGGGGGTGGCAAGGCTGGCGCCATGGCCGCCAAAGGCAAGGCCGCGGGTAAAGGGGCTCTTATCACGGGGAATGGTACCGTCATGACCGGTAACGGTGGGGTGATGGCCGGCAATGGTGCTGCTGTTGCTGGTAAGGGTGCGGCAGCGACCAAAACAGCCGCTGCCACCAAGGCCGCTGCAACGGGAACTGGAGCCGCAGCCAAAACCGCAGCGACAGGTGGAGCGGTCTGGTCCGGTAAAAGTGGGCTGGGTTTGGGGTTGGGTTCTGCCATGGCACCGGTGGCTGTGGTGGGGCTTCTGGCTGCCTTGGGGGTTGGAATCTACAGCTACCTGAACAGCAACAAAGAATAATAAAAATCAAACGGAAACGTCGGGGGGGGTTTCTGATCGGTTGGTAACCATAAAAGCTCAATATAAACACTGGTGGGTGGGGATAAAATAATGGCGCAATCACTGAAAAGAAAAAAAGGCGCAAGAGGGCAAATTCTGGCACTCTTCAGCTATCTCAGCATTCTCTGTCTCGTTCCATTGATGTTCCATCGGGATGACGAATACATCTATTTCCATGCGCGCCAGGGGTTGGTGCTCTGGATCTGGGGGGTGCTCGCCATCTTTGGGCTCTACCTGCCGGTGGTGGGAGGCTTCTTTTTCAGCGTTTCAGTGGTACTCATCAGCGTGGTCTCTCTGATCGGCGTGGTTTCAGTGCTCCTCGGCAAGGCATGGCGTCTGCCTGGCCTGAGCCTGGTGGCGGATCAACTCTGATTCCAGCGCCCTCTTCCGGTGGATGATGAATCGGGAAGAAGGGTTGAATTTGGATCCAAAAAAGGCTTGGTGGCGTTTTGCGCCCCAAGCCTTTTTTTCGTTATATCGCCTTTCATCTAATATGAATTTTGGTTCAAACGATGAACTTAAGGCCATCGTTTGAGCTTCATTCAAAACCGAAAAATCTGCCACAGAGAGCACAAAGGCCACAGAGGAAAAGCATGAAAAACAGCTGAATATTCCGACCACTACCGGGCACGGGTTTTGGCTGGATTTTGGTGTTCTCTGCGTCCTCTGTGGCTAACCGTTTTTTTGTTCGACTCATCTGTTGCGCTGGAATTGGTCTAAATGGTACCTGCAATCCCGCTTTGCCGTCCTGATCCCTTGGGCGTGTGTCCCATTTTCAAATGGGAAGGCCATAGCCTTTTCAAGGGGACTTAATTTTTGTATCGGCGAATCATGACCGATTTGATGATCCCCTGTTTTTTGGCAACATCTCCCCCTTGATTGGCGCTCTCCTGGCTGTCAAACGGCCCTCCGTAGAGGCAACTCATGGGGGTGCCTTTGACCGAAACCGATTTTTTATAGGCGGGCACTTCCAGGCCCATGAGTTTGGTCAGCTTTTCGTCGGCAAACTCCGGGGTGGAAAAGCAGCCCATGGGCACAAAAAAACCGGTCTTGACCCCAAGAGCCACCGTGCTTGTGGCTGCTGGAGAGGGGGGCGTGGTGACCTTGGAAACCGCTCCGGTGGTCGTCCCTTTGGTTCTGTTTTGCCTGGTTGATGGGGCCGTAGCGGTTGTGGTGAGGGGAATTTTGGGAGAGGTCGATTTTTGGCTGACCGTCGTGGAGGAGCCGGGGGGGATGGCTGGCTGCTTTGATCCGTTGCGGACACTTTTGGATGGTGTTTGATCGGCTGCTTTTCCCTTGGTCCCGGGGAGTTTATTGGCCTGAGGGATGGCTTTCCCGGCGGTAGGGGAGGGCCAGCCTACCAAGGGAGGCTCTGTGGCATAGTTGATGGTGGGTTTTGGTTTGGCTTGGGCTGTTTTGCTCTGTTTTTCCTGGCTGGGGGCGGCTGTTGGTGAGGGCCAACCGACCAGAGGGGGCTCTTGGGTATAGTTGATGTCCGGTTTTTTTTGGGCTGGATTAGCTTTGTTTTTTTTAGCTTTTTTTTCTTCGCCGGGGGCGGTTGTCGGTGAGGTCCAGCCCACCAGGGGAGGCTCTTGGGTCAAGCTGTTGGAGGGGGTGCTGACGGCGCTTTGTTGAATCTCCAAGGTGGACCCGGAAAGTGCTGCGGCCATCTGGGTGTTGCTTTTCTCGGGTTTAGGGAAGGGTGTGGGGCTTTCAAGCCAGCGGATCAGCCCGGCACCATCGTCCCGAAAGTGGTTTTCAGCGATATGTCTGCTCTGAAGGAGGAGGGGGGCAGCCTCTTGGGGGCGGTTGTTTTTTTGCAACAGCCCACCCAGACTCATCAAAACCCGGGCTTTTTGGAGGTCGTTGGCAACCAACCGGCGGTTTTCCACCTCCAGGGCCTCGCTCAGAGCGCTGGCAGCCTGATTTGATTTGTCCTGGGCCATATAAGCCGCTGCCAGATCATATTGCATTTTCCCCCAACGTTGCAGCTCTGGATGGGGTTGGGCTTTTTGGATGGTGAGGGCTCGTTGCAGGTGGGGCAGGGCCTTGCTGTAGCGTTTTTGACCCATGTGAAACCGTCCCAGATCGTGGAGGGATTGGGCGACCAGGGGGTGGTTGCGTCCATGGGCTTTTTCCCGGATCGTCAGGGTCTTTTTAAAATAGGATCCGGCCCGGTAGATCTCTCCCCTTGCCAGATAGCGTTCGGCCAGGAGTTTGCTCCCCAGGGCGACCTCCTCCAGCTCTCTATCCAGATGGCGTTCCAGAATGGGCAGTGCCGACTGCAAAAGGGTGATTACCTTGGTGTGGGCCCGGGGGTCGGTCTGTAAATCAAGGGCCTGATGAAGGTGGGTTCGGGCCAGCTCCCGGTTGAACAGGGTTACCAGCCGATGATGGGCACCGAGTGTTGGTTTTAACCAACCGAGAAGATGTTTAAGCTGTTGTTCAACAAGGCCATAACGCCCTTTTTGGATGTCGATCCGGACCAGTTTCAGTCGGGTGTCCATCGCCTTGGGGTCGGTTTTGGCGTAGTGGCGTTCCTGAATGTTCAGCGCTTGTTGCAAGAGGGGCTCGGCCATGGATGGGCGGTCCAGGGTCAGATAAAGGTCAGCCAGCGCCAGCAGCGGGGCCAGGGTTTCCAGGTGACGGGGCCCCAGGGTGCGATGGGCTTGTCGCACTTTTTCCCATGCCCGGTTGAGTTGGGCCTGGTTCTTTTCAGTGGAGGGGGGAAGCTGATCGGCAGTGATGCCCAGGGGAGGCTGAAGGAAGAGCCCCGTCAGCAGGCCAATCAGGATCAAAAGGGAGATGGGGAGGGCTGGGCTGGTCATTTATGTGCAGGTGTCGGTGTTGTGTGTCAGTTGAGGCAGGCGGAAAAAAAGCGCGAAAATATCCGCTGCACAGGGCTTGTTGCAACAGGCTCATCAGAGAGAATCAGACGGCTGTTTTTATCCGCTGAGAGGGGGAAGAAATGCACCTTGAAGTCGGAAAAAAAGGCCCTCCTCCCTTTTTTTCCAATGATGCCCAAATGCCACTTATTCTACCATTGCCAAGGCTGGGTGGACAACTTGACATGCTTGGCTGTTTTTAACAATATACGGAACTACCCATAGAAGAGAGAGTTGGGCGCATTTGTCTCTTGAATCGCTCCTGGCTAACGGTTTTTTCAGGGTGGGTGTGACAGTTTTTGAGGGGGTGGGGCGTTCCACTTCTGAAATAGGGGGCTTTGGGTGGTTTGACGGCGCTGTCGTTTTTGGGCTTTCCAGACCACGCAACCTTTTGGATGGCGGCCAACGCCATCTGTTTCGATTGGGAACCCTCTGTTCGATCAGGAGGAGCCCCTCTCCGGAGTCCATTTTATATATCAACGCCATTTCGAACAGGTATAGGTCATGGCGGATCCAAGCCATTTATATTTTTCAAAGCGTTTACGTATCGGGCAGCCAGCCTGGAAACGGGGCACGGACATGGCCAGGGAAAGCAAAGGGAAGTCACTCATCAAGATCACCCCCCACTGGTTGGCGCGTTTGTATGACGGGAAAGCAGGCGCGGTTTTGCTGCTGCTGGTCTCTCTGTTTTTTCCCTTCCATAACGTAAATGCCGAAAGCTACGCCCTGGAACTCTTCCAGGAGGTGGCGGAAAAAGGGGATGCCAGGGCTCAATCCATCCTCGGTTCCCTGTACTACTACGGTGTCGGCCTACCCCAGAGTGAAGCCAAAGCCTTTCAATGGTATCGGGCTGCAGCAGAGGGGGGGGAGGGGCTCGCCCAGTTTAATCTTGGGGTGATGTACTATAACGGTGAAGGTACCAACCGAAATCGCTACGAAGCCCTGAAATGGTTTCATAAGGTTTCCGACCAGGGCATGCAACTGGATGAGACAGTCCCCGACGTGGTGAGTTGGGCACAGCTCAAACTGGGTTTCATGTATCACGACGGCAAGGTAACAGCTCCCAACGATGTGGAGGCCCTCTACTGGTTTCGCCGGGCTGCTGATCGAGGGGTTCCCCTGGCCCAATACATGTTGGGGCAGATGTTCCACAAAGGACGTGGTGCCCCTCAGGATGCTGTCAGGGCTTTCATGTGGTACGAACTGGCAACCCTTTCCGGAAATAAAGAGGCCAAGCAGGGGCGCAGCCAAATATTGGATCAACTAACGCCTGGCCAGATCGACCAAGGGCGGCAGATGACCGAAGAGTGGTACCGCAATACCGGCAACAAACGGGTCAACTGACTCTTGCTTTAGGGCCTGTTAACACTTGAGGCGAAGATCGTGTTTTTGCATAAAAAGGTATCAGGCAAGGCTTGAGGAACGCCGTTTGGTGACTCCAAACAAGTGACGAAAACGCAGCATGATGCCTTTTTAGGCAAAACCCGAAGGGCAGGAGGCCATTTGTTCCTAAAAATGGTCTCCTGCGCGACTTTGAATCAAGTGTTGACAGGCCCTAAATCCGGTCCCCCGGAATATTTCGATCCCAAACTCTTATAAGTCCAGGTGATCGTGAATGGTTGGATCGGTTACAGCCTGACCTCTGGGAAGGTCGGGGTTCCAGATGTTTTGTCGAGGATACCTTTGGGAGGGGAGATCGTCATGGGCAAAGATAAACAGAAGGATCAAAAGAAGAAAGATAACCCCTGGAAAAACAATGATTCTGAGGTAGAGATTGCGGTCGAAACCCAATCGGTCCAGGTGGAAAACCTGCTACCCGGCGTGGTCAATTTGCTGGGTGACATGGTGGGGGGAGTGGTGAATATGACCAAGAGTACCCTCAAGAGGATGGGTGTGTAGGGATCAGGGCTTTTTTCTCGCCCGGGCTATTTTGAACGGGAGCCCATTGCGGTTTCCTTCGAGTTGTTTTTTTTGAGCTATCCCAGGGGAGTGTTCGCTTCTCTTCACATTGCAGTGGTGACTGTCCGAGCAGATTTCCCACTGTTGGAAATCCCTTCGGCATGACATTTACAGGGTCTTTCCCAAGCTTGAAAAAGGCGTTCTGGCATGATGGCAAGAGGCTTGAAACCGAAAGCCAATACCCACATGAATCTTCAGGAATACCGAAGGCATCGGAAACTGCTCAGGAGAAAACGCCTGGAAAAGCTGTTTTTCAGTGGTCTGGCGGGATTGGTGGCTGTGGTGTTTTTTTCCTGGCAGCCGGATGTTCCTGCCACTTCTTCGCCTGCAACCCCTCTGGACCTGACTGAAACCAACCCGGTAGAGAGCACGGAACCAACTTCAGCAGTCGCTGTGACGTCGCCAGCGCTCACCAGGGGTGAAACCGGAGCCACTCAATATTCGACAACAGCCCGTGCTGCCTCTCCTGCCAAACCGGTAACAGCCCCCAGTCAAGGCATCAAACGCCAACCAGCGGTCAGCCAAAGAGCGCAGCGGCAGACGCGACCAGCTCCTTCAGCCCCTGTCGTTTCTTCCGCTTCCATGTCTTTTAGTGAAATCAACGTGATCCCGGGATTTCCTCCCATCGCCACAGGCCGCTACCTGATCCTGGCCGGTTCTTTCGGTAACACCCGGGACGCCGGGCGTAAATTGGCACAACTCACCGCCCAGGGGGTTCCCGCCCACATGCAGGAATCCCGGGGGATGGTGCATGTCAAGGTAGGGCCGTTTCAGCGGGAAGAGGAAGCCAACCAGGCGACCGTGCTGATCCGCAACCAGACCAGCAGTGATGTCCGCTATATCCATTCCAAATATAACTGGTGCGTGGCCGATTCCGGTAAAGGGGATGGTGTGCGGATGGTGAGTCGCTGTTCCTGATGGAATCTGTTCGAATTGCTGTAAGAAATGAGCGGGCTGCTTTAGACGCCAAACTGAGAGCCCAGGTGGGCTTGAATCGTCGTCAGTGCGTTTTTCGCCCGGTCCAGCAGTATAAAGGATTCCAGCTTTAGATTTTTTAGTAGATGCAGGTTTTCCTCGGTTTGGGGGCTGGCCGACTGCAATACCTGCTCCTTGCGCTTCAAGACCATTTCAGCCTCTTTGGCCGACTGCTCCAATATCGCCTTTTGTTCCTGATAGGCCTGCCAGGTGGCGGGGGAGTGGCTCTGGGTTTTATGCAGGTTCCAGCCCATCATGTTGGTGCGTAATACCATCTGGGTGGTCTCCTGGCAAAACTGATCGATATCCCCCAGCAGTTCCTCCATCTCCTGAATGATGGCGCTTTCCATTTTCCGGGCTCTGACAGACATCTCCTGAGCTTGGTCCAGCAACGCATTGATGCGGTCGCTGAAGACACAACTCTGGTCTCCTTCCTTGCGCACCAGGCTTGAAAATTCGTCCAACTCCACGCTGCAAACCCGGGAATAAATCAAGGATTCATCCCCCATCAACTGGGTGATCACCCACATTTCCAGGGATTCTGATTCGATCTCTTTCACCCGAACCTGTACCCCTTGAAGTTCGTTGATGCCTTTTTGTCGACAGGTTTCCGGAAAACGGGTGCAGATATCCGAGAGAGGATTCAACAGCTCCTTTTTCAGTTTCGGCAGGGTGGTCAGCAGGGTCTCTTTCAGCTCTGGAATAAAGCTGTAAAGCGCTTCCAGGTTTTCCAGGGAGTGCTTGTCGAGAAAGGCAAGCTCCTTGAGCCAGTTTCGCCGGGTATGGGAAAAAGAGGCTGCCGGGAGAATGATGGGGCGAAAAAAAATCGGGTAGAAAAAATGGTATACCTTTTTATGGTGAGACGATGAATCGGGCTTTTGCTCCTCAAAAAGCGCATAAGCAGTGAGGTCGGAGGGGGTCAGTTGGTTGGCTGTTTCAGCATTCTGGAGCTTTTTTTCCACCGCTTGGCGAGAAGCTTTCAGGCTGTCTCCCAGCTCTTGATGGCCTGAGTAGGTGAAACCATTTTTGGAATCAGGCGATGATTCCTGGCCAGGCTTTTTGATCCTTTTGCTCAGTTTTTCAAGCGTCTTTTTGAGCGCTTTTTGTTCTTCCAGATCGTCATCCAGGGGATCGTCGGCAAAATGGTGAACCTGCTCCCGAACCTGTTGCAGTTCCAGCAGGAACGATTCCCGATTGATTTTTTGCCCCAGGATGATTTTTTCGAACAGGGATAAAAAGGTGTTCTGCCCCAGCCCCTGATCGAAACGAAGACCGGGAAAAACATGCTGGATAAAGAGGGGATAAAAATGCTCTCGGCGTTTAAAAAAAAGATGGATCGCCCGCGCACGATCATTGTAGCCCTGCATGCCGTTGATGCGGGGGGCGCGGAACAGCCCCCGAATCCAATACCAGCCGTTCTCCAGGAAGCTGCGATCATCGGGTTCCTTGAGGTCGGGATCGATCTGTTCGATGCAGTGGAAAAAGGCGTTGCGTAACCCTGTTTCATTGGGGCAGGTGATCCCTTTCAAAATTTGGCGAACATCCCCTTGGTCAAAAAAATTGGCAGCATTGCGAATCAGCTGGGATTCCCACTCTTTTAACTTTTCCAGCAATATTTTCAGCGATTTCCGGTCTCGTTTGCCCTGATGGGCCGCCCAGCGTCCATAGACCAACGGGTCAGCCAGATCCATGCTGATGGAGAGTATGAAGATGAGGGTGAGCATCATGCCAGCCAAGGCCAGACCATAGGCCTCCACCAAAAACTGCTTCAACTCTTCAAAGCTTTTGTGGGTCGCTGCCGGAATCTGCCCTTTGCGCAGGGCATCGATAGCGGCAATCTCCGGAATGGTGAGGTGGGCATCAATGTCGTAATTGTTGAAATGGGCAGCCCCGGCTTTGTCCACCTGTTTGAGGAGCGCCACATGGCTTGCGATCAGGTGGTTGAGGGCTTCGGCCACTTCGGCAAAAATCTGTTTGTTGGCCTCCAGGCGGATCACCATGGTGGCGACGATATCATTGATCTGATAGTGCTCCAGGGTGAATACCCGATTGATCTCCCCTAAACTGTAATCCCCCATGTGCATCATGGTGTTGAGCCGGTTGAGGTCGGCTTCGATGATGGCTTCGGTTTCGGCCAGGTGGTGGGTATAACGCTCTTCGAGGGCGGTGATTTTGTCGAAGATCGAGGCCCTCAACTCCAAGTCTGACTCCTTCAGCATCCGGGTGATGTTTTGGGAGAGGGCGTGGTTGTTGTAGGTGAGGATGACATCATTGACCCCCGCCTCAAAACCGCCGTGGACGATAAAATGTTTGCCCCAATATCGCGGACCTTTGCGGGCATCGTTGCTGGAAGCGACCCCTTTGACCTCATCTTCGGGTACGAGACGGAATTTTTCCCGGGCCTGGCGGGTGGTTTGTACGAGGCTTGCCCCCAGATCTCTGAGGGAGGTTGGCTGGTCGGGATGGCGATGCCGGGGGTGTCCCAAGGCTGCCCGTACCCGCTCGCTGATCAACTGGGATTGCTGGGTTAGATCCCCTTGTTTGGAAATGATGGAGACGATGCCGTCATAGTTGGTTTTGATGGAGACCAGAGTCAGGAGGGTGGCCAGCACCATCCAGCGGGGGGAGCGTAAAAAGGCGTCCCGAATACCTCCCAGCACCTGTCCGGCTTCGGCCATGGCGTGGAAAATCCGCCCCTTGAAATCGAGAATGGCCGAGGAAAGCAGGAGTCCGGCTGAGATGGAGAGCAGATAGCGCGTCATTTCCGCCTGGCTGCCATCGAAGAGTCCTCCCAGTTGCTGGGAGATTATGGACAGCTGTAAAAGGTCGTTCACCCCACGGGCCGTGGTGATGGAAGAGCCGAAAAAGAGCAAGAGCGCCAAAGGCAAACGCCCTGCTACGAGCCACTTGCCCAGGGTCTCCAGCACTCTTGCGGCGATCCCCGGTTTGCGACGGGGGCCGAACCAAATGTCACGATAATGGCGGGCCAGAGGGACAATCCCGGGCTTGCGCCGAGAGAGCTTTCCCACCAGGTGGTCAAAGAGATTATTGGCGGCGGTTAGATTATGGCGAAAGACAAGCCGGGTCAGTTCATAAAAAGGATTGCCAGTGAGCAGGCGTTCATCACCGGTTTGGAGAGCCTTGCGGAAGGTGATGAGATGAAAGTGGGTGGCCCCTTCAGTCTGGGGATCGGGGGCTGCTTTAGAGGGGATGGGGGAGGGGGGGGCTTCCTGGGAGGGCTCTGCCCTGTTTTTAATTTTGGAGAGGTTGAGCTCATCCGCCAGATTGCGGCGCAGGTGATCCACGACCTCTTGAGTGCGTTGAATATCCTTGGGGTCGGTCTGCTTTTCCAGATGGCCATGGCCGGGTTTGGTGGGAATGACCCGAATGGGGTCACCGATGTTGCTTTCCGCCTGAAAAAAGCCATCCACGACCCGACCGAAGGTTGTGAAAAGTGGGTTGGGTTTTTCGTCGGCGTTGGGCATGGTCGGTTTATGGATGGCCATTTGGTCAAATAACTGGGCGCTACAGGCTCCCCTTGAGAGCAGGATCAGCAGGTCATCAAGGGGGGTAGGTTGTCAAATTCATGTTAATGAGTCAATTGAAGTTACGATTGTAGCGATTAATTGCCCACACCAATCTGGAGCCCCATGGCCGCCATCAATCGTTTGACCCGCCCCTGAAGGGTGATGGCTTCGGAACGCAATTCCATCAGATGGATGCGCAGGTGTCTCATGGTTATGGAATCATTGAACAGGTGCCTGTTTTTGGTCTCAGCGATGGTGGCCAGTTTTCGTGAGGCTTCCACCAGGCTGGGCTGATGTTGACGATAATTTCTGAGGGATTCCTGAGAGGTGTCGGTCATCTCCTGCAGCTTGCGGCCCCATTGTTCGATTTTTTGCAACATGCGGTTGGTATCCTGAAGATAGTCATCTATTTCAGCCGATAGCTTATGGCGCTCCTGGAGAGCTGGATCATTTTGCGGCTCAGTAGGGATGTTCCGGGGAGAGGTGGGGCCAGCCTGGGTGTTGGCAATGCGTGTGCTTCCTGCTATGGAGTTGGATTGTGCACTGGCGGAATTGTCCGGGCCGGGAAAGGGAATGGGAGAAAATAGACCTGGATCGTTGCCGGGGGATTGAAACGGGCTGGCAGAGGGCTCGATCAGGGAACTCTGGACCTCCTTGACCCGTTCCAAAACCGACCGGGACTCTTTGGTTAATTCCGTCAGCAATCGCAGGCTTTCTTCGGCACTGGCGTGGGAATCACTTTCGATCTCGGCGAGTCTTTCCAAAATGGCCTGGGCCATTTTTGGGGCCTGCTCCACCAATATTTTATTCTCTTGAAAGGATTGCAGGGGGCTAGAGGGTGTGAGCTGTTTTTTTTGCAACTCCCACCCCCGCATGGTGATGGCCAGGGTGGCCTGAATCACCTCTTCGCAATGGTTGCTTACCTGGGCGGCCAGGAGATCCATTTGCAGAAAGCTTTCCGATTCCAAAGTCTGGGCACGCTCCAGGGTAGCCATGGTCTGTTCGATCAAGCTTTGAATCCGGTTGGTAAAAACCGATGTCTCCCCTTCTTCCTGGCGCACCAGGCTCGACATTTCGTCGAGATCCACGATACAGACCCGAGAGTAGAGTAGTGCCTCATCCCCCAGCAGCTGGGAGACCCCCCACATTTCCAGGGTCTCCTTTTCGATTTCAAGGTAGCGTGTTTGCAGATCTTGTGCGGTCTGGAAAAGCTCTGCCTGTTTGGGATCATTTTTAAATCGATCACAGATTTCCAGCAGGGGCTCCAGGGAGGCTTGCCTGATTTTGGGCAGGGTGGAGAGCAGTGTTCGTTTCAACTCCGGAATAAAGCCATAGAGGGCTTCCATGTCGTCGAGGGAGTTTTTGTCGAGGGTGGCGATCTCCTCCAGCCAGCCCAAACGGTTGTGGGAAAAGGGTGGGGCTGGAGGTAAAAAGGATTTCTGAAATAAAAGATACCGGAAGCGTTGAATGGATTTCCGTAATTTTCGTTGAAAATTCCGTTGGTTCGGTTGGCTTGGTGGGGTGGTTTCAGTATAGGCCTCTGCCAAGAGTTCCTGTAGATGCTCCCCGCTTGGAAAATGGTTTTCACTTTCAAGATCATCGTTGCCAGGCAGCAGGTGGGGGGGCAAATTTGGTTTGTTTGCGGGATGTGGGAAATTTTGTATCAGGGATTCATCGCCGATCCGGACGATGGTATCGGTTAATATTTTGTGTTCATCCAGTTGTTCCACTATCTCCACTTCGGCTTTGGCCTTGCGCTGCCGGGCTTTTTGCAGCTCCAGCGGGAACTGTTCCTTCTTCTGCTTTTGTCCTGCTGCGGTCAAAACCAGCAGATCGTGAAAGGTGGCCTGGCCCAGTCCGGAGCTTATTTCCACGCCAGGCAGCAGAAGCGAGATTAATTTGGGAAAGTGGAGATCCCGGCGTTGTATCAGGTCGTGGATGGTCGCCACCCGGTCGTTATATCCGGTGATGGTATTGATGCGGGTATTGCGAAAAAGCGACCGGAACCAGTGCCAAAAGCGTTGGAGAGGCGTTCTTTCTGCTGGATGTTTCAGGTCGGGATTGATCTCTTCCAAGAGGGAGAGATAGTCGTTGCGGATGCCGTTTTCGTTGGGAAAAGTCAGCCCCTTCAGCGCTACTTGCACATCGGGGCGGTTAAAAAAAAGCTTGGATTGATGGACAAAACCGTTTTCCCACTCTTTCAGGGTTTTAAGGGATTGGGGAAAGATCAGTTTATCCCGAACGCCCCGCCGTGCGGTCCAGCGCCCATAAATCAGGGGATCGGCCAGATCCATGCTGATGGCCAGTGCAAAGATGAGGGTGAGGAGCAGGCTGGCCAGGGCCAAGCCGTGGGCCTCTACCAAATAGTGCTGCAACTCTTCAAAATTTTTGTGGGTGGCTACCGGAATTCGGCCTTTGCGCAGGGCATCAATGGCGGCAATCTCGGGAATGGTGAGGTTGGCCTCAATATCATACTGATTGAAACGGACGCCACCGGCCTTGTCTACCTGTTTGAGTAGGGCCACGTGGCTGTCGGTCAACTGGTTGAGTGCTTGGGCCACTTGGCCAAAAAGTGCTTTGTTGGCCTCCAGGCGCGCGACCATGCGTGTCACGATGTCGTTGATCTGGTAATGCTCCAGGGTAAAAACCCGATGGATCTCCCCCAGGGAATAATCTTGCGCCCCCATCATGGTGTTGAGCTGTAAGAGGTCCTGCCCGATAGCGGCTTCGGTGCGGCTGAGGTGATCGCGATAGCGTTGATGGAGGCGGTTGATTTTGTTGCTGATAGAGGTGGTCAGATCCAAGCCCGACCCTTGCAACATGCGGGTGATTTCCTGGGAGAGGGGCAGGTTGTTAAAGGTGAGGATGACATCGTTGACCCCGGCTTCAAAACCGCCGTGAACGATAAAATGTTTACCCCAGTAGCGTGGACCTTTGCGGGCATCCTTGCTGGAGGCGACTCCTTTGACCTCATCCTCAGGCACCAGCTGAAATTTTTCCCTGGCCTCCCGGGTGGCTTGTTCGAGGCTCGCCCCGAGTCCTCTTAAGGAGGTGGGGTTGTTGGCGTCGAGGGTTCGGGGATTTCCCAAGGCTCGGCGCACCTGTTCACTGATCATCTGGGACTGTTGGGCGAGATCCCCTTTTTTGGAAATGATGGAGACAATGCCGTCATAGTTGGTCTTGATGGAGATCAGGGTCAGGAGGGTGGCCAGCACCATCCAGCGGGGATTGCGCAAAAAGGCATCCCGGATGCCTGCCAGCACCTGCCCGGCTTCGGCCATGGCGTGGAAAATCCGTCCCTTGAAATCGAGAATGGCCGAGGAGAGCAGGAGTCCGGCTGAGATGGAGAGCAGATAGCGGGCGATTTCCGCTTGGCTGCCATCAAAAAATCCTCCCAACTGCTGGGAAATCACGGGCAGTTGCAAAAGATCGTTCATGCCCCGGGCGGTGGTAAGGGAGGAGCCGAAAAAGAGAATGATCGCCAGGGGTCTGCGCCCGGATATCAGCCATTTCCCAAATGTTTCCCATAATTTATCAAAAAGGGTCTCCCGTTTTTTGGATCGACGCCAGATCTCCTTCAAGGGCCGGGAGGTGCGTACCCGTTTGGGCAGTTGGGAGGTGGAGGTGGCGTGTTGTAGCTGGTCGAAAAGGTTTTTCAGCCCGCCTAAAACGTGCCGGAAAATGAGCTTGGTCAGTTCGTAGAAGGGATTTCCCTGGAGCTCTGTTTCGTCCTTTGCCTTGACCGATTCCTGAAAGATTTGAAAATGATGATTGATCTGTTCTTCAGCGACCGCTTTTTCGATTTCGTCGGTGGAGGGTTGGGACTGTTGCTGGATGATGTGGTGGAGCTTTGATTCCTCTTTTTCCCGTCTGAGAATGCGCCGCAGATAATCCACGGACGCTTGGGTTTTTTTCAGGGCTTTGGGATCAACTGTTTGGCTGAGTCGCAGGGATTCGTTGTGGGTTCCCGGCAGGCTGCTTGTGGCATCTTCTTCTTCTTCTTTGGGGAACACCGAGATGGAATCGCCGATTTTGTTTTCGGCAGCAAAATAGCCGCTGACCAGTGAGCCATAGGCTGCGAAGAGGGTGTTTTCTTTGGCGGTTTGGTTCGACATGACGGGGAAACCTGATGGATCCTCCGGCCACGCACCCCACCTTGATTGGTCTGGTGGGGAAAGGGCAATGGGGTGGGCGAACGAATAAGCGCCGATTGGATGGTCGATCTTTCGATGTTTCAGCAATCATCCAAAAAAACAGTTTAGCGTCAAACTGCTGAAGTTGATAGATCTGGCCTTGGGGTGGGTCGACTGGGGGAGGATCCTGGGGAAGTGAGATAAATTTTCAGAAAAATAAGGGGATGGCTGAGATTGTGGCGGTTGGTCATGGGGTGGGGTTGGCGTGGACCAATCCAATCGGGCATCGCAGTTGCATGGGTTTTCGCACACAAGGAGCCTCTTGCCGAAAGAAATCAGGAAAATGGATCGGAAGGGGAACCTGATGGATGAGAATGAATCTCAATATCTGAATGCGTATTGATTTTAATCGTACTTTTCAGGTTGTGTCCCCTCACCAGAGCGACCCAAGGAAGGAAGCGTTAGTATGAACCCCTGGCAAAAAGTGGCTCGGAGTGTCACTGATTCCAATACTACCCCCCAGTTTTTTGACTTTGTGGATCATTTTTTGGGGCGTCTTGAAAAGTCCTGCCCAGAGGGTGTCAGCGCAGGAGAGGCCCTCAATTCGGTTTACAAGGAGGCCAGAGAGGAGGGGGTGGATCCAACCATTTTGGCGTTGATTTTGAGAGAACGCAAGATGGCGGCAGCATTGGACCAGCTTTTGGGCTATCCTGAAGAGTGTTTGATGGGTTCTTGAGCGGGTGCGGCTGAGAGATTGTTTTTCTGTTATGGCGTTTTCGGGATGATTTCCCTGTAGAGTCTGGTGTTTGTGGGTGGATCTTTCCTGATGAGCTGATGATTTGTTTGGAATGAGGGGGGGAGTTCATGATTGTCGATCTGGAAGCGGCCTCAGCAAAGCAGGCCTATTTTTTGTTGTCCAAAACCCTGATTCCCCGGCCCATCGCCTGGGTGCTTTCGGAAAACTCCCAAGGGGGATTGAATCTGGCCCCCTTTTCCTATTTCAGCGGGGTGTGCAGCGATCCGCCGTTGCTGATGCTCTCCATCGGTAAAAAAAGCGATGGCACACCCAAGGATAGCCGCGCCAACATTCAGGAGCGTCGGGATTTTGTGATCCACATTCCTGATCGTCCGCTGCTGAAAAGTATGGTGGATAGCTCCGGGGAGTTTCCTGAAGAGGTCTCGGAGGTGGAGATGTTGCAGCTGGGGGTGAGCGATTTTCCCGGCTCCAGGCTTCCCCGCTTGACCGACTGCCCCATCGCTTACGGCTGCACCCTCTACCGAATCGAGGAGATCGGACCCAAGGGGCAGGCGATGATCCTGGGTGAGGTAAAAACTATCTATATGGCGGATGAGGTCGCGGAGGGTGATCCTGCCGGGCGCATTCAGATCCACACGGATCGAATAGATGTCTTGGGTCGCTTGGGAGGGGATGAATATTACGCCAACGGCAAAATCCTGAGAGTTCCCCGCCCCAAATAATCAATGACTCCGGCTTGTTCCTAAGAGCCTTTCCCCCCTGGTTCCCTATTCAGATCAGGGGCGGGCCCTTCCCTCCCTGGTTTCGATGATCCAGAGATTTCAAATAAGACGTATGGACTGGGCTTGTTTGAAATTTCATTCCAAGCAATTGATAATTAAATATAAAATTATGTCTTGTTGTGTTGGACGGTTTTAAAGTTGGTTGAAAAATTGGGTATGGGTCCATTCTTTTTTTTCACATTTATTGGAAAATGGTTTCAGGTTTAAAATGGCAAAAGGGAGAGGGAAAGTGCTTTGGGGAAGGATATGACCAATCAACGCAGCGTTCTCATCACCGGCTGCTCCACCGGGATCGGTCGGGTGGGGGCGGAAATATTGCGGCAGCGGGGGTGGCGGGTGTTTGCGACCGCTCGCAAGCCGGAAGATGTAGCCAAGCTGAAAGAGGCAGGGTTCGAGAGTTGCCAACTGGATCTGGATGAGGTGAACTCCATCCGCCAGGGGCTTGCGTGGGTGCTGGAGCGGAGTGGGGGAACACTCGATGGCCTGTTCAACAATGGTGCTTACGGTCAGCCAGGAGCAGTGGAAGATATCACCATCGAGACGCTGCGGGCTCAATTCGAAACCAACGTTTTCGGCACCCACGAATTAACCCGGCTGGCGATTCCGGTGATGCGCCAGCAAGGACATGGCCGCATCGTGCAAAATTCATCGGTGCTGGGGTTTGTCTCACTGCCCTATCGCGGGGCTTATAATGCCAGCAAATATGCCCTGGAAGGATTGTCCGATACCTTGAGACTGGAACTGCACGGCACCGGGATTCACGTCTCCCTCATTGAGCCCGGTCCCATCACCACCCGCTTCAGAGCCAATGCCCTGGCCGCCTTCCTGAAAAATGTCGATACCGAAAATACCGTTCATAAAGAGAGCTATAAACGCCGCATCGAAGAGCGCTCCAAAGAAGGCGAGACCGGGCGCTTTTCCCTGCCCCCGGAAGCGGTAGTTAAACACCTGATCCACGCCCTGGAATCCCCCCATCCCAAGGCAAGCTATTATGTCACTTTTCCCACCTACCTTTTTGGCTATCTCAAGCGGGTGCTGCCGCGAAAATGGCTGGACCGGATCCTGATGCGGGCTTTGTGAGGTTTGATGGGTGATTGGATGTGCGGTTGGGATGTAAGTCAAAATCAAAAGAAAAAATCAAAAGAAAGATCAAGACCTTGGGGGCCAGCCCCCAATCCCAGGGACTCGTCAAAGTCAGCGGAAGAAGCCTGGAAATCCATCGGTTCTAAGCTATGCCGCTGAGACATTCCGAGGCTGTCAGATAGGGTAAATCCTTGTGGGGCCAGAGGTTGCGTGATTTGATCGCCGATGGCTTCCAGGTGTTATCACTTTGCATTTTGGCCTCTCTTGACTCCGATTATGGATTTGATTGAAACGTCAATATTTTCAAGAGGATGCCTTGGAGCTTGACGTGTCCCTGCCCCCAATCCCCCGGGGGGATGTAAAGAAAAGTCAAAATCAAAAGAAAGATCAAAGGAAAGACCTTGGGGGCCAGCCCCCAATCCCCCGGGGGGATGTAAAGAAAAGTCAAAATCAAAAGAAAGATCAAGACCTTGGGGGCCAGCCCCCAATCCCCCGGGGGGATGTAAAGAAAAGTCAAAATCAAAAGAAAGATCAAAGGAAAGACCTTGGGAGGAAAGAATTCCCCCCAACTCCCCCCATCTTTTTTTTTAATAGTAAAATCAAAAGCAAGAGAAAGAGATCAGCGATGATACGGGACGTGGTGCAAAATCGTCATGGCCCTATAAAGCTGCTCCAACAAAACCACCCTCGCCAACATGTGAGGAAGAGTCATAGGACCAAAGGAAAGAGGAGGCCCCAACCTGGCCTGTAACTCCCGCTGAATCCCATCCGGCCCACCAATCACAAAACACACTTCCCCACGCTCCTCACGCCAACTCTCCACCCGCTTGGCAAACTGCTCCGAAGAATAACTCTTTCCCCGACTATCCAACGGAATAGTCCAAACCCGTTCCGGCAATTTATCACCGATCCGCTTGGCTTCCTTGACGAGCGCCTTCTCACGATCCGCTTTTTTTTGGGAGATGCGCTTTTCTTCCGCCACCTCCACCAAAGAAAGCCCCCCAAACCGCTGCATCCGTTCCCGATAATCCTCCACCAAGGTGCGGATCGGAGGAGGCATGCCTCTCCCAACCGCCACCAAATGCCACTTCAATGGCTACCCTCCCCAGCCACCATCTCCTTCACCTTCATCGCTTCCGGACTCCAAAGTTTTTCCAGATTATAAAAAGCCCGGGTCTCTTCCAAAAACAGATGCACAATCACATCCCGCAAATCCACCAAAATCCACTGGGCATCCGGTAACCCCTCAATCCCCCGCACCGTCTGCCCCAGTTCACTGGCAACCCGATCCATCTCTTCGGCCAAAGAGGCGATATGGCGCTGGGAAGTGCCGGTGGCGATGACAAAAAAATCACAGAATGGCGAGCGACCCTGAATATCAATCACACGAATATCCAAGGCTTTTTTATCGTCCAAAGTAGCTTTTAAAGATTCGGTCAGTTCCTGACTGTTCATGAATTCTCCGGATGCCTGTCGGCTGGTGGGGTGATGTTTTTTAAAGAGGTATAGAGCTGGTGGCGGTGGATATGGTCGATCACAGAATCAGGGGTTAGATAACGGATGGAGTGACCCTGCTGAAGACGCTTTCGCAAATCACTGGAGCTGATATCCAGGGCAGTGACTGGAAGTAAATGACACCCCTTGCGAGCCTCCGATGGCAGGTCGAAACGGGCTTGTTTGATCGGTGTGGGTTGATAAAAACGGCTCCCCTGGGAATCCTCAATCAACCCCCCATAACCGGGTCGAGTCAACAGACACAGGAGGGCATGGCGGTCGAGATCCTGCCACCCCTTCCAGAGATGCAGCTCCGCCAGATTATCCACCCCCATCAAAAATACCAGCAGCGCATCAGGATGGCGTTGGTTGAGAGCGGTCAGCGTATCAGAGGTATAGGAGGTGCCACTCTTCTCCGCTTCCAGGGTGCATAACTCAAACTGCGCCTGGCCCGCGATGGTAAGCCGGGTCATCTCTACCCGATGCGCCACCGGGAGCAAAACATCCTCTCCCTTGAAGGGATGCCCCCCGGAAGGGAGCCAGAGGAGTCGGTCCAGCTTCAGCGCCTCACACACCTCCACCCCGATGCGGGCATGACCAAAATGGGGGGGATTGAACGCTCCACCCAAAATACCGATGCGCTGCGTCATGAACCAGAGGGGATCATGAGCGCAACTGTCCCTCTCCGAGCACCACATATTTTTGAGTGGTGAGCCCTTCCAATCCCACCGGACCCCGGACGTGAAGCTTGTCGGTGGAAATGCCCATCTCCGCCCCCAGCCCAAACTGAAAGCCGTCGTTAAAGCGGCTCGACGCATTCACCATCACTGCCGAGGAGTCCGCCTCCCGCAAAAAGCGCATGGCCCTAGGGTGGTTGTCGGTCACAATCACTTCAGTATGCTGAGAGGAGTGTTCGGCGATGTGGTCCAGAGCCTGGGTTAAGCTCTCCACCACCCGGATGGAAAGAATCGCTTCCAGATATTCGGTATCCCAATCTTCCGGCAGCGCTTCGGTCACGGTGGCGGCACTTCCCACCGCTTTCCTGGTAAACTCACACCCCCTCAGCTCACACCCCGCCTCAGCCAGCACCCGAGCCGCTTGGGGAAGAAATGTGTCGGCCATATCCTGATGTACCAACAGGGTTTCGGTGGCATTACACACCCCGGTGCGCTGCATCTTGCCGTTGACGGTCAGCTCGATGGCCATCTCCAGATTCGCATGCTTATCGACATAGGTGTGGCAGATGCCGTCCAAATGTTTGATCACCGGAATGAGGGAATCCTCCATGATTCTCTGGATCAACCCCTTGCCCCCCCGGGGAATGATCACATCGACATATTGATCATTTTTGAGCAGAACCCCGACAGCCGCCCGGTCGGTGGTATCGATAAACTGCACCGCTTCCCTGGGCAGACCAGCCGCTGCCAGCCCTTCAGCCAGACAGGTGGCAATCGCCTTGTTGGAGTTGTAGGCCTCGGAGCCTCCTCGAAGGACGACCGCATTGCCGGATTTGACGCAGAGAGCGGCGGCATCGGCAGTGACGTTGGGGCGGGATTCATAAATGATGCCGATCACCCCCAGAGGGGTGCGCATTTTGCCCACCTGCAAGCCGTTGCCCAGGCGCTTGAGATCATCCACCTGTCCAACCGGATCGGGGAGGGCGGCCACTTGCCCCAACCCTTCCGCCATCCCTTCGATACGCTCATCTGTCAGGCGCAGTCGGTCGATGAGGGCGGCGCTTAAGCCGTTTTTTTCTGCCAGAACCAGATCCAAGGCGTTGGCAACCTGTAATGGTCCCGCTTGGTCCAGCAGGGTTTGAGCCATGACCGTCAAGGCCCGGTTTTTCGCCTCACCATCCACCCAGGCAAGTTTGCGGGCGGCCGCACGGGCCTGTTTGCAGATATCATTCACCATCGCTGTGATGTCGCTCATGAGTGCGGCTCCTTGAAAGCTGGTCGGGTCATTCGTCGATATCCTGTTTTTTTACATCAATCTCGTCCCGATCAAAACCGTCAAGGGATCGAAAAATCAAAAACAGGGCTTTAAAACGGGATTGTCGGGTTTCAACGATGGAGATTGAGGATGACCAGATTATCCCGGTGGAGAATTTCCGGATCCCCCATATAGCCCAGGATGGCTTCGAACTGGTCGCTGTGGCATCCGGCGATCTGCCTGAGATGATCAGCGGTATAGTTGACCAGCCCCTTTCCCAGATGTTCCCCATCCGGTGTGCGGCAGTAGACCGCAGCCCCCCGGTCGAAATTTCCTTCCACTGCCACCACCCCCCGGGCCAAAAGACTTTTGCCTTTGAGGAGTGCGGTCACGGCCCCCTGATCCAGATCCAGAGTGCCTTGGGCAGTGAGACCGTTGGCGATCCAGCGCTTGCGATGACTGATGGGATCTCCGGCCTCGGCCAAAAAGAGCGTCCCGGCGGGGGGGGAATCGGGATCAAGGATGCGGGTCAATGGCGCTTCGATCTCACCACTGGCGAGAATTGTCGGGCAGCCAAAGCGGGCGGCTTTTTTCGCAGCCAAAAGCTTGGTCACCATCCCCCCGGAGCCCACCAGAGAGCCGGTTCCCCCCGCCATCTCCTCCACTTCAGCCGTGACCTGTTCCACCAGATGAATGGCTTTCGCGTCCGGGTTTTTTCGGGGATTGGCATCATAAAGGGCGGGAACATCGGTCAACAGCAACAGCAAATCCGCCCCCACCAGCCCCGCTACCAGAGCGGCCAGGGTGTCGTTATCACCAAATTTCAGCTCCTCCACCATCACCGAGTCGTTTTCGTTGACCACCGGCACGAGTCCCAGGCTCAGGAGAGTTTCCAGGGTGTCACGGGCGTTGAGATAGCGCCTGCGGTGGGTGACATCATCCCGGGTGATGAGGATTTGGGCAGCGTGGAGGTCGTGGCTGGCCAAGGCTTCTTCGTAGCAGCGCATGAGCACTCCCTGACCTGCGGCGGCGGCGGCCTGTTTTTCCGGCAGGCTGCGCAAGGGACGGTTGAGTTTCAAACGTGGGGTGCCAGCGGCCACCGCACCGGAAGAGACCAACACCACCTGCCGACCGGAAGCCATCAACCCGGCGATCTCCCCACATCGCGCCCGGATCCACTCCCGACGCAGATTTTGGCCTCCGGCGGTGAGCAGGTTGGAACCGATTTTGATCACCAGGCGCCGGGCGTTACGAGCCGTTTTCCAGGCGGCTGCCGCAGACTTGGTCACAGCCCTTCCTCACCCCCGGTCGGGGCGGTTGCGCTGGAAGTGGGGAAGGATTCCTCTGGTATTATAGAGGTAGAGTTCGATTCAGTGCGTGATTCCCCGGCTTCATCCATGGAGGAATCGGGTGGAAATTCATCCGTCGGGGGAGCGGGCTGCAAACCAACTCCTCTTCCGGCTTTGGTGGGAGCGTCTGGTAAGGGCGGAGCGGGGTCAGGGGCTTCGGCTTTATGGAGGGCAATTTTTTCGGCCAACGCCTGGGTCAACTCCGGGAGTCCTTCACCCGTGACCGAAGAGATGGCCAGGGGAGGGGGGGCGTCGGGACGGAGTTCCTGGTAAAGCTCCATGAGTGCTTGTCGGTCGTCCTCGTTCAAGGTGTCCCATTTGGTGAAAACCAGCCAGCAGGGCTTGGCGGCGAGTTTTTTGGAGTAGGCCGCCAGCTCTCGTTCGATAATGGTGAGATTTTCCAATGGGTCGGATTCATCTATGGGGGCGGCTTCCACCAGATGGAGCAAAACCGCGCAGCGTTCGATATGTCTGAGAAAGGTGTGTCCCAGCCCATGTCCGTCGCTGGCTCCCTGAATCAACCCGGGAATATCAGCCATCACAAAGGAGGAATCCATATCCACCCGAACGACACCCAGGTTGGGCACGAGGGTGGTGAAGGGATAGTCGGCGATTTTGGGACGGGCTGCGGAAAGTCTGGATATCAGGGTGGATTTACCAGCGTTGGGGAGCCCTGCCAAGCCAACATCGGCCAGGAGTTTCAGCTCCATGCGCAGCCAGAGTTCGGTGCCTTCTTCCCCAAAATCGAACTGTCTGGGGGCTCGGTTGGTTGAGGATTTAAACCGAACATTGCCCCGACCACCCTGGCCACCTGCCGCTACCACCACCCGCTCTCCGGGCCGGGTCAGGTCAAACATGATTTCACCGGTGGCATCATTGCGCACCACGGTACCCACCGGCACTCGGGCTTCCAGGGGGGGAGCCGAGCGGCCTGTGCGGCATTTACCCATGCCGTTTTGACCACGTTTGGCTTTGAGGTGTTGTTTGTAGCGGAAGTCGATCAGGGTGTTGAGATGGGGGTCGGCGATCAAAACCACGTCGCCGCCGTCCCCGCCATCCCCTCCATCGGGACCGCCGAAGGGGATGTATTTTTCTCGACGGAACGAGGCTGCCCCGCTCCCGCCGTCTCCAGAGCGGACCTGGATCTTGACTTCGTCCAGAAACCGCATGTCAATAACCGATCAGTCGCAGCCGTTGGGAAAATCAGGTGGCGACGGGTGTGATGTTGATGAATTTGCGGTTGTGGATGGTCGTGAAGGAGACGGTACCTTCCACCAGGGCAAAGAGGGTGTGGTCCCGGCCCATGCCGACGCCATTCCCAGGATAAAATTTGGTGCCCCGTTGGCGTACCAGGATGTTGCCTGGAATCACCTCTTGACCGCCATAGCGCTTAACACCGAGACGACGCCCTGCTGAGTCACGTCCGTTTCTGGAGCTACCGCCCGCCTTTTTGTGTGCCATTGTGCTTCTCCGCAAAAAAAATAGAGATCCATCCCCGAGTAGAATGGGCCGATGATTCAGACCGGTGGGGAAGGGGTGTTTACTGGATGCCGGTTATTTTCAGTTCCGTGAGATTTTGCCGGTGTCCTTGGGTGCGGCGATATTTTTTGCGCCGCATTTTTTTGAACACCAAAATCTTGGGAGCCCGGATTTGATCAATGATGGTGCCGGTCACTTTGCTGCTGCTGAGTGCCTCACCGGTTTTGAGCCCTTCGTCACCGGAGATCAGGAGTACATCGTCAAGCTCAACGGCATCCCCCTTGCTTCCGGGCAGTTGCTCCACACGCAGTCGATCGTTGACTGCTACCTTATATTGTTTTCCGCCCGTTCGGACCACCGCATACATTGGGAGACGCCTCCGAAATGTGGTAATGTTGAAGAGATGTAACGCCCCAGAGGCCATTCTTGGGGCAAACGCGAAATTATCTCCATTTCCAGATGATTGTCAAGGGTGCTTGCCTGGGGAAACGTGTTGGATTAAACTGCCTCGCCTTGAAGTCAGGATGAATGGGTTTTCGTTATGGCCTGAGCTTTGGCTGGCTGTGGGTTTGCAGCCTTTACGGGCAAGGGATCGGTGGAAAATTTGAAATCCTGAATGAACGGAGTACCATTGTGGCTCATGAGGCCATCGGGGTGTAGCGCAGTCTGGTAGCGCATCGGCTTTGGGAGCCGAGGGCCGGAGGTTCGAATCCTCTCACCCCGACCATTTTTTTTCTTTATCTTTCACGTCTCATGGGAAACAATCCCGGCGGTTCGGGTGCTGTCGGAGGCTTTTAAATCAGATTTTCTGTAAAAACATCCGTTTCAGTGAGGTTTCGCGCCCGTAGCTCAACGGATAGAGCAACGGCCTTCTAAGCCGTAGGTTGCAGGTTCGAGTCCTGCCGGGCGCGCCATAGCCGTCCCAGGACCTTTCTCTCTTGTCGATGGTGGAAGATTCGTTTAGAATCCCCTCCCTGCTGGTCTGGGGAAGCTTTCAGCTTTCCTGTTGTGGCGAACGTAGCTCAGTCGGTAGAGCCCCGGATTGTGATTCCGGTGGTCGCGGGTTCAAGTCCCGTCGTTCGCCCCATATTTACCATCCTCCCCAGCCCCGCCAAACCAACGCCTCCCCTGCCTGATTGCCTTGTCTGTATTTTAGAAACAAAGGCTTTTAACTCAATGGGGTCAGTGGGTTAGGCCCAGGCTTTAAGATCCTCAAGCGAAAGTGGCGGAACTGGTAGACGCGCTGGATTTAGGATCCAGTGGTTAATAGCCGTGGGGGTTCGACTCCCCCCTTTCGCACCATTTTGAATATCAAGGGCTTTCTCAAATTTGAGGAGGCCCTTTTTTTGTGTTTGTCACTGGGTATGGGGTCTCTGGGGGCCATGATTCCCAACAATCCAGCCGCGGGTGATTTGTGGGTTGTCGAATTCGACCCTCTCCACCGATAGATTCTGGAAAAATAAATGTGATCGATGGGGTTGGCTTGGATAGCCCGGTTTGGTGACCATTCAGGAAGAGCTGTCACTCATCTTAAGGAGCAGACAGCAATATTAGAGGGGTTCACCATGAGGGGGGCGGAGAGTCTTGCCTGAGAGGGGGCATCTTTTATCAAGTTTTCAGGCTAATGGCTCGATTTCGATTGCCAAGTGACAAAAACTTTCTGAGAATGGTGGCCTCAAGGAGGAGTACCCTTATGCTGCCATTTGATCGCACCAGCAACTATGCCCCAGCCGAAACCCTGGCCCGGATTGTCTTTGAGGGCTCTCGGGATAAAATCATCTTTCTTACCTTCATGACCCAGCACTGCCCCGGCTGCAAGGAGACCTACGACGCCCTGCACAAATTTGCCAAAAGGCAGGGGGGGAAAGTGGAGATTGTGGTGGTGGATGCCGATCGCCACCCCCCCATCGTCAACGACTACGGGGTCAAGGGCGTGCCCACCATCTTTGTCTACGGAAAACAGCACCACCTCCTCACCAAAATTGGACCCCAAAACGAACGCAACCTCAAGAAAATGCTCAAAGAATCCCTCGCCGCTCTGCCGAAATAAGCTCCCCCTCTCTTCTTTGCCAATGGCGTCTGAATGATTGAGGTGCCGTCTTGGATAAGACATTGGCTCTATTATTCGAACTGTAAAATTTATAGAATACATGGCATGAGGAAATAAAGAATAGGACGAAAAACGACAAAAACAATGCAAAAGTAAATTGAAAGGGTGAAGATGGACGTGATGGATGATTGGGAAATGCGTGGCGTATATGAGCAAAATGACAGGCAATGTCGATATATCAAAGGTGACCTGGCCACTTTCAACGGACAGTTGAGGATTAGTTTGGAATATTCAGCTGATTATGCGTTGGAAGGGTGTTTTTGATTTGTTGGTGTTGGAGAGGCTTGAATATTGATTGTGTGGGCTGTCTGTGATGGTTGAATGGTTGTGTTGGGTTTTCGTTTTGGTTAGGACGCTGGGTGATGAAAATATCAGTCAGGTATGGGGGGGTGTTTTTAAGTTCTCTGAACAAATTAAATTTCTGTAAATGACAAACAAAAAGCCGAAGTTGTCTCCTGGAAAACAATGGTGGGTGTCATTATGGGTGATGTTAAGGTTAAAAAGATGCTGGACGGTAAAAGATGCTATTATGATGACGTGGGGTCGGATGGTCAGGCTGCATTTGCGATCAAAATAGATGTGGATGTTCCTTGGGCGCATGGTTTTCATATAAACAAAAAGGATTATAGGGATAGGATAAGTCAACATGATCGATCCGCTCTTTTTGGTGGTGATGAAACGTTTAACAACGACTTTGCTCTATATACGGATGCGCCAGTTAAAGTAAAAAATGTTCTGGATAAACCTGAGTTCAGGGAGATGGTGCGTAAACTGTTTGATGTTGGTGTTGAGAAACTTGTTGTTGATCGGCAAGAGATTATTGCGGACTATCCTACGAAAGTGGTGGATGAAAAAAAGCAGTTGATGGTTGAAAAAGCTTGTCCAGTCTTAATTGATCTGTCTAAATTTATGGGGGTAATTAAAGTTCCAAAGGTTGATTTTTTTAAGCTTTATGGGTTTTACCTAGTTGGAATTCTCTGGCTGTTTGTGGTTGTTTTTAATTCTGGTTACAGTTTTTCAGCAGTCATTTTCTATTCCGATTGGCTGGATGCTGCTTTGTGGGGGTCGGTGTTGTTTTTAATTGGGAGGTGGTTGTGGGAGATAGATGTTAATCCTGCTCTTGGAAAGACCGGGAAAAATATTATTTTCATCATTTTGTGTATAATCACTCCTCCATTGATGTACAATTTTGTGTCATTTATGAATATCTGGAAAACAGTGGGAGAGCCAGTCTATGTTCAAAGGGAAATTGAAAACAGGTGGAGTTTTATCTGTTTAGCTGGCAGGACGCAAGTTGTCGATTGTGACTTTGTGGTGGTGAAATCGTGGATTCCAGGGGAGGCGTTTGCAGGCTTTGCTATTCAACGGTCCGGGCCAAACTCTCCAGAGGTTGGTCGGTCGATTAAAATTGGATATCGGTCAGGCAGACTTGGATTTATGGGGATAGATTCAATTGAATATGATCCAGAGTGGTGATGGCTGTGGCGAAAAAATTTCTTAATATAGGGTGTGACCACAGTCACCTCTTATGAAACAACCATTCACTCAGTCAGGGCAACTCACCGTTCTTGTGGCAAGGGCAGACCTCAGGCATCGGTGAGATATGATGTCGTGGTAGATTCCTGGCCCCAAGGGTGGGGTGGGGAAAAACTGATTGTTTGCCAACCACAAGACCATCCTCCCAAGCTTGGTGAACCCATTCGTATCATCTATCGTTTAGGTGGTCTGGGCAAGATGATCCTGGAGGATGTGGAATTTTAATGCCGTCGGAAGGGTTGGTTTCGTATACTGACATGTCGGGGCGCAACGGAAGGGGGATCTTAGAGCTTTTTATCCTAACCTTTTTCATGGAGTGAATCTGGAATGGTTCGTTTTGGAACGCTCGGGATAGGTGTTGTGTTGGTTGGAGGGGTGATGCTCTCCTGGGGGGCGCTGGCGGGTACCGGGGATGGGATCGTTCTCGACGGCACCATGAATTCAGCGCAGAGCGGCGCGCTCACTGCGGTGGATAACGACTATGCCATCACTCCGGAGATGGGTTTGCTCTCCGGCAACAATCTTTTTCACAGTTTTAGCGATTTCAATCTCGAATCCGGCGAATCCGCCACCTTTTCCGGACCCGACACCCTGACCAACATTATCAGCCGCGTTACCGGAACCAACGACTCCTTTATCGATGGCACCATTCAATCCACGGTGGATGGGGCGGGCTTCTATCTGCTCAACCCCAACGGCCTCATCTTTGGCGAAAACGCTTCTCTCAGCCTCACCGGTGCTTTTCACGCTTCCACCGCCGCATATCTGCGGGTGGGGGATGAGGGGCGTTTTTACGCCTCCCTCGGGCGGGAAAGCCTTTTTTCCGCAGAAGCGCCCCAAGCTTTCGGCTTTTTAAGTGATATGCCCAGCAGCATCCTTTTTCAGGGGGGAGATCTCACTGTGGGGGAGATGACTGTGGTGGCTGGAGGGATCACCATGCACGGCGGCACCCTCACCACCGATGCTGGGGATCTCAGCCTGATATCCATGAGTCGGGCCGGGGAGGTGCAGCTGGGTGAGGATGGTTGGCAGATCGATGCCGAGGATCCTGGGGGGGCTATTTTTATCGATCTTCAGGCCGAGGTGACGGTTCAAGGCAGTGGCGGGTTGGTGGTTCAGGGGGAAGAGTTGATCGTCAGTGATGCCACCCTGGCCCGAACCATTATTGGGGATTTGGAAAGTCCGGGAGGGATCGAAATAGCGCTTACCGGCGTCCTGGCAGTCACCGCCCAGGGCACCATCCGCACGGTCAATTCCGGGGACGGGGAGGGGGCCGGGATGACCATTTCGGCAGAAAAACTCACCGTGAGCGAAGGGGGGCGCATTCTCTCCACCAACAACGGTGCGGGCAGTGGGGGGGAGCTGCAGCTCACCTTGACCGATACCCTGCTGATCAGCGGCAGCCTGGATGGCAACGTCAGTCAAATTCGCTCAGAAACCAATGGCACCGGGGGAGCCGGTGATGTCACTCTGACAGCTGGGACTATCTCCCTGGAAGCGGAAGGGTTGATCATAGGTCGCACCTATGGCGAAGGGGTCGGGCCGGATCTCAGCTTGCAGATGAGTCAGCTCCTGATGAGCGACGGCGGTAACATCGATAACTCCACAGTCGATGTCGGCGCTGGGGGGAATCTTACCATCGAGGCCGAAGAATCCGTGGAGATTTCGGGGTCTGGTGCCTGGAACTCCGGCATTTATGTCAACGTCTACGATGCCGGTGACGGGGGAACCCTCGCCATCACCGCCCCGGAGGTCTCCCTCACCGACGGCGGCGTCATCAACGGCTCCAATAACGGCAACGGTGCGGGTAGCTCTTTGTTGCTGGAGGTGGACACCCTCGACATGGTGGCGGGGGTGATTGACTTTTCTTCCCGAAGCGAAGGGAGTGGGGGGGCGATTGCTGTTTCGGCCACCGAGAGTGTCAATCTGGCTGGAGCAAATGGGGAGTCCGGCTATATGGCCGTCTTTTCCCTTGATTCGGGTCATGGTGGCGCCATCTCCATTACAGCTCCAGAGGTAAACATCGTCGATGGGGGGTATCTCTCGGGGGACAGTTATGCTTCCGGGCGAAGCGGCACTATCTTGCTACAGGTCAAGAATCTGGTGTTGCGTGAGGGGTTGATCGACAGCCTGGTACAGGGGACCGGTCATGGCGGCAACATTCGTATTGTTGCCTCCGAATCGGTTCTGGTGGAGGGGGTGGCTGAAAGTGACGGTCCCTTTGGCGGTATCTCCCGGATCGCAACAGCGACCTCCGGAGAAGGCAACAGCGGCAGCATCTCGATCTATTCGCCAGAGCTGACGATTGGTGACGGCGGCTATCTGACAGTCTCTTCCGAGCAGGCTTTCAGTGGTCGCGCTGGATCGATCTATCTGGAGGTGGGGGCGTTGGCTCTCGAAAATGGTGGGCTGATTCTGGCGGATACGGCCAGTTGGGCTGGAGCTGGCAGCATCACCATCGAGGCCTTTCAGGGCATCACTCTCACAGGCGTTGGGGATATTTTGGATCTGGCTTCGGGGATTTCCGCCTCGGCAGGTGGGCGTGGTGATGGGGGGGACATTGCTCTCAACACCCCTCTTATGACCCTCTCCAGTGGTGGCATCATCCAGGCCGTCACCTTTGGTTCCGGCAATGGTGGTGAAATTGCGGCTGAAGTGGAAAATCTGCAAATGAGCGATGGCGGCATCATCCAGGTGGGTACTACCGATACCGGGGATGGGGGGGGGCTGACCCTGACCGCTTCGGGCTCTCTCACCCTGGCAGGGGAATCGAGCGGTATCTATGCCTTTTCCAGTGGGGAGGGGGGTGGTGGGGCATTGGTGTTGTCGGCAGCAGATGAGATCACCCTCACGGACGGCGCTGAAATTGTGAGCTATGCCACGGCTGCGGGAGATGCCGGAGATATATTGCTGGAGGCGAACTCCACGACGCTTTCCAACGCACGCATTGCCACGGAGACCGTGGAGAGTGGTGGAGGCAATATCACCTTGAATGCCCAGGAGACTCTTTCCCTGGATGGCAGCGGCATCACTACTTCGGTCATGGCCGGGGAGGGGGGCAATATCACCATCGATCCTATTCACGTCGTGCTTGTCGACAGCACCATCAGCACGTATGGGGTTGGGGGGGAGGCGGGAGGAGCGATTGATATCACTACCCAGCAGTTGACTGTTGATTCCGACTCCCTGCTCTCTGCTGTAGCCAGTCTGCAGGTCAGAGGTGAGGTGGTCCAGGGGGCTGAGGAGACTGGGGTAATAGGCAAGGTCGTGGCCTTTCTGTCCGGAATAATTCCAGAGGAGATGCCGTTGATTGGGGCGGCCTGTGGAGAGGAGGGGGCTGGAGATGGTTCCCTCATCGTGTGGGGAGCAGAGGGAGAGTGCGGGGCGACGGCTCTTTTTCCTTGAGCCGTGTGAGGAGAGGGGGGTGGAATAAATCCCAAGCGGTGGCTTCTGTCGAGGGATCCAGGTAAAAGAATTGAGGAGACGATCAGATCTGAAGGGAGTATGGGCATTCGGAATAACGGTTATTGGGAATGGGAGAGGGGCATGACCCACCGGATCCGAGCGCAAATCATTTTTCCGATTTTCATTCTTCTGTTTTTGGGTGGGTTTGTCTTCTGGGCCTTTTTGAATCAACAGGGTCACATCGCTTCCCATGTGGAGCACATGCAGAAAAATGTCCTCGGTCACTTCCATGAAGAGGTGCAGCGGGATGTGGCGCTTATGCAGGGGGCTCTCGCTTCCTTGAGCCGTCATCCGGCTCTTCAGGAAGCCTTCCTGGCGGGGGATGCCGAGAGGCTGCTCGCCCTGGCAAACCCCATCTATCAAGAACTCAACCAAACCAGCCACATCACCCACTTCTATTTTACCGCTCTCAATCGGGTCAATTTTTTACGGATTCATTCTCCCAATCGCCACGGCGACCGGATCGACCGTTTTACCACTCTGGAGGCGCAACGCACCGGCAAAAGTGCCTTTGGCCTGGAGATGGGGCCACTGGGTACCTTTACCCTGCGGGTGGTGCTGCCCTGGCGGCGGAATGGGGAGTTGATCGGTTATTTGGAGTTGGGTGAGGAGATCGATCATCTGCTGGACCACATTCGAACGGTTCAGGATGTGGGGATTCAGGTGTTTATCGACAAGGCCCATCTGGATCAAAAACAGTGGTCAGCCACCATGGATCGCATGGGTCGCGCCAACGATTGGGCTCAATATGGCGACCATGTCCAGATAAGTCAGACTCAAAAGGGTACCAATACCCGGATTGCTGAGCTGCTGGCTGGTTTTGATCCTGACGCCGGGGTTGTTTTCCACGATATTTCTTTTGGGGATGGCCATGAGACCCGGGTGGGCCTTTTTCCTTTGCAGGACGCCCGAAAACGGGTGGTGGGGCTCTTTTTTATCCACCTTTCCATGTCCCAGCATGGTCTGGGGGTCTTTCTCGATTTTGTCTGGATGATTTCCGCTCCGGTGCTGGTGGCAGGGGCCGCACTGATCTATCTGGTTTATTCGGTCATGCGAAGCCGCGAACAGATTCGCCACCAGTTGAAATGGCGCCAGGATTTTTTGAATGCCCTCCCCATTCCGGTCTATTACACCGACCGGGAATCCCGTTTTTTGGAATGCAATACCGCCTTTGAAAAATTGTTGAATATTTCCCGGAAGGAGTTGATCGGGAAGTCCGCTGGGGAGGTTTTTCCATCTGGGAAACAAGGATCTGCATTGGGACAGAGCTGGGTTGGTTCAGAGCTGCCAGCCATTTTTGAAACCACTCTGCCCGGCCCTTGGGGGGAGGCACGCCATCTGGTGTTTCACAAAGATCGCCTGCGCGCTGTGGATGGCGGTTCTTCCGGGGTCATCGGGGCGATATTGGATATTACCAGCCAAGTGGAAACCGACCGGGCCTTGTTGAAGGCCAAGGAGCAGGCGGAATCAGCCAATCAGGCCAAAACCGCCTTTTTAGCCAACGTCAGCCACGAAATTCGCTCCCCCCTGAACGCCATCGTCGGTTTTGCCCAGATATTGTTCGACAACCGTGATGAGATTCCCACACGTTATCAGCACTATCTGGAGAATATCCGTATCAGTGGTGACAACTTGGCAGAAATTATCAACAATGTCCTGGACTTGGCTAAAATCGAGGCGGGCAAGGAGGTGGTGGAAAAAGAGGCGATCGAGATCCGACTGTTGGTTCAGAGCCTCCATCATATAAACAAGGTCCGAGCTGGGGAGAAGGGGGTGGTGCTGACCTATGACGTGGCCCCGGAGATTCCAAGGTTGATTCTATCGGATCGTACCAAGGTCAATCAGATATTGATGAACCTGGTGGTCAACGCCATCAAATTTACCCCTTCCGGAGGTTCCGTGGCGATCCGGGTAGCCGTAGCCGAGGAGTGGTTGGTATTTCGGGTGGCGGATGAAGGGGTGGGAATTCCCCCTGACAAGCTGACAACCATTTTTGAGCCTTTCGAGCAGGTGCAGGATATCCACAATACGCAACAGAAAGGAACAGGGCTGGGGCTTTCCATTGTCAAAAGTCTGACCGGGCTTTTGGGGGGGACGGTGGAGGTAGAGAGCGAGCCTGGTCGTGGGACACTCTTTACCGTGGGTCTGCCTCTGGAAGAAGTGGATGAGCCTGCCCGGGAGGGTCGGGAACAAAATTGGCATCATTATACGTTTCCGTCGGATCTGCATCTGTTATTGGTAGATGACAATCCCCTCAACCGGGAAATGCTCCAGACGGTCTTGGAGAGAGTCGGTCTTCAGGTGACGTGTGCTGAAAATGGTGCCCTGGGTGTGGCCCGGGCCCGGGAATTGGTTCCCGATATGATTCTCATGGATTTTCATATGCCGGTGATGGATGGCTTGACCGCCACTGGAAAGATTCGTTCCGACCCCCAGCTGGCCAGGATTCCCATCATTGGGGTTTCAGCGGATGCCTTGGTGGGACGCAAAGAGGAGTGCCTGGCCGGTGGAATGAACGAATTTTTAACCAAGCCGGTGGATCTGGAAGCGCTGCTGCCCATTCTGGCCCGATATCTGGCCAGAGGGGAGAGGGCCGATGATGGGGCGTTGAGCGGGGAGGTGAGGGAAATGCCTGGGCGGATCCAACGGGAAGTTCGTGCAGGCCTTCAGGAAATTGCCGCTTTGCCCCTTTATGAATCGGGTCGGATCGTGGGGGTGTGCGATCGTTTGCTGGGGCGTTGCCAAGGGTATCACTCCCCCTTTCTCGGGGCTTTGCAGGAGATTCGAGAGGCGGTTTTTTCCCGCAATTCCAAAAAAATTCCTGAAATTCTCGCTGGTATTGCGGATCGTGATCCTTAAGGAGCCCGGGCAGGTGTGAGATCGTGTGTTTTGGCAACAGGCGTGAACGGGTTATTGATTTCGAAGGGGGTGTGTTGGTTTTTTTCGATTTGGCGGGGGGTGATGCGCTTCAGCATTTCCCGAATGAGTGCTGCGTTCCGATTGACCTTTTGAAGCCATATGCGACATCCTGGGGGCTCTTTCAAAGATTCGATCCCGAGTCGAAGGGTGCTGTGCGCCCATTGCTCTTGAACCCGGGTGAATGTATGGTGCACTCACTCGTTATTCCTACTGCTTTTGGAAGGGTTCCATGGAAGTTACCTTAGAAGAAAAAGGCGGATTTGACCGGAGTCTCACTATTCAAGTTCCCGCAAGCCAGGTAGATACCCTGCTTGATGGGGAGTTGGCCCAGCTGGCCACGACTGCAAAACTGCCTGGTTTTCGTCCCGGTAAGGTGCCAAAAAAGGTTTTGGAATCCCGATACCGCAAAGAACTGTCTGGTACCGTTGCTGAAAAAATCTTCAAGACCACCTATTCCCAGGCCCTGCAGGAAAAAGCGGTCTTTCCCGCCACTGCCCCGATGTTGGATATGGGGGATGTGGCCCGGGGGCAGGATTTTACTTATACCGTCCTTTTTCAGGTTTTGCCGGAGGTGGATCCCCAGGGCTACAAAGGAGTGGATCTGGTGCGTCCGGAAGCCACCATCGGTGATGCCGAGGTGGATCAGGTGGTGGAGGAGATCCGCACCCGCAACGCCAAATTTGAGGCCCAAGAGGGGCGTGAGGCCCAGAGCGGCGATCAGGTGGAGCTGGATTTCAAGGGGTTTCTGGGAGAGACCGCTTTTGAGGGTGGAACAGCTGACAACTATGTCCTGGAACTGGGCAGTGGCCAGTTTATCCCTGGATTTGAAGAGCAGCTGATCGGTGCCAAACCTGGTGAGGATCGGGAAGTGACCGTCTCTTTCCCGGAAGCTTATGGAAATGCTGAACTCGCTGGTAAGGAAGCCCTTTTCAAGTGCCACATCCACGAGGTTCGTGCCCGCTTACTTCCCGAAATAGACGATAAACTGGCTGAGCTGGCCGGGGTCAAGGAGGGAGGGGTGTCGGCTATGCGGATGGAAGTGAATGCCCGTTTGGAAAAAGAGGCCGCCGAAGCGGTGGAGCGGGATGTAAAGCGCCAGATCCTTGACAAACTTCTGGAAGCCAACCCCATGGAACTTCCCGATCAGGTGGTGGAGCGGGAGCTTGATGGCATGGTGAAACAGACCCAGGAAGAGTACCAGCGTCAGGGAATGGATCCCGCTCAGATGGGGCTCTCCGAAGATAAAATGCGTGAATCCCTGGTGGGACGAGCCCAAGAGCGGGTGAAGCTGGGGCTTTTGATCGGCACCATTGGGCAAAAAGAGGCCCTCAAGGTGGAAGAAGCCGAAGTTGAGGCACACCTGGAGACCCTGGTAGCCCCTTATGGCGCTGAGGCTGCCGCCATGAAATCCTGGCTTAAGAAGGATAACGCCCGAATGGAGGATTTGCGGGGAGCCGTACTGGAGAAAAAGGTGATGGATTGGATTGTCGATAACGGTTCTGTGGTCAAGGAAGAGCGCACCTTTAAGGAATTGGTGCAGAGAAGCGGGCAATAATCACCCCCTCTCCCGGAAAAATAATCCACCTCCAGGAGGCTTTCCCCTCAGATCGCTCATGTGAACAACCATTTTGTTTTCGGTTCGGTTTTTGCTAGAGGCTGTAGGGGTAAGCCGTTGGAGGGGGAGAGATGTTCCCCAGCGACGGCAAACCAACAAGTCGCTCAAAGCGCATGAATACCGGTTCAGCACTTCCCCTCAGGTGAGGGCATGGGGTTTCGGCACAAAACCTGCGATCAGTGCTTCATCTTCCTAAGTAGGGAGGTGGCTTCCTGCCAGTGATAGGCCAGCGCCGATTTTGTGGCGAGGATATCCTGCAAAGAGAGGGGGCGCAAAAAAAGTCGGTATTTCCAATCTGTTTGGCTGATCCACCTCCCGGGGTCTTCATCCTGGATTTTTCAGGTAACATGGGATCGGTTTGAGAGATTCGGTGCGTGTCGATCCCATCGGGTTTGACTTCCTTTGGCCGGTTTTACGGCTTTTGGGATGAAACGGTTCTCGGGGTCGGTGGTCTGAGATAAAAACGACTTGTGGTGGGAACTGTTCCGCAGGGGAGCTACATCGGCCTTGAGGCTTGAAGGTGTGGATCCGGTATCGGAACGATTATCCAACAGCTCAAACTGGAGGCGAAGGTCGGTGCAGATGAATTTGGTACCAATGGTGGTAGAGACCACCAATCGTGGAGAACGCGCCTACGACATCTATTCCCGCCTGCTCAAGGAGCGGGTGATCTTTCTGGTGGGCCCCATTGACGACAACGTGGCCAACCTGATCGTGGCCCAGTTGCTCTTTTTGGAATCGGAAAATCCGGAAAAGGACATCTATTTTTATATCAACAGCCCTGGCGGACATGTGATGGCGGGGTTGGCCATTTACGACACCATGCGTTTTATCCGCCCGGATGTCAGTACCCTCTGTGTGGGGCAGGCTGCCAGTATGGGGGCGATATTGCTGTCAGCCGGAGCCAAGGATAAACGGTTGGTGCTTCCCAACTCCCGAGTGATGATTCATCAACCCTTGGGGGGATTTCAGGGGCAGGCTACCGATATCCGGATTCACGCCCAGGAGATGGAGCGGATTCGGGGTACCCTGAATGGTATTCTGTCCGAACATACCGGACAGCCTCTGGAGCAGATTCATCAAGACACCGAACGTGACAATTTTATGACCGCAAAAGAAGCTTGCGACTACGGGTTGGTGGACCGGATCATTGAAGAGCGGGAAACGCCCACGGAATGAAGCCCTTTCGAAACCTGAAGGGAGTTCCGGGCAATCCGTCCACAAGAAATCGAGGACATTCTCATGGCCAACAAGAGTTCTGATTCCGGGAGCGTGCTACACTGCTCCTTCTGTAACAAAACCCAGCACGAAGCACGCAAGTTGATTGCGGGACCGTCGGTATTCATCTGTGACGAATGTGTCGGGCTCTGCACTGAAATCATCCGGGAAGAGAAGAAGGATAGCGGGGGCATCAAAGATATGGGGGTGCCCACCCCTTCAGAAATCAAGGATACCCTGGACGAATATGTGATCGGTCAGGAGCAGGCCAAAAAAGTCCTGGCGGTGGCGGTTTATAACCACTACAAACGCCTGGAGTCCAATACCGGTCTCAGTGGTGATGAGGATGTGGAGATCGCCAAGAGCAACGTGCTTATGATCGGTCCTACCGGATCGGGCAAGACCCTTCTTGCCCAGACCCTGGCCCGGATTCTGGATGTCCCTTTTACCATCACCGATGCCACCACCCTGACCGAAGCGGGATATGTGGGTGAGGATGTGGAAAACATCATTCTGCGCCTGCTTCAGGCTGCGGATAACGATGTGGAAAAGGCCCAAAGGGGGATTGTCTTCATTGATGAAATCGATAAGATATCCCGTAAGTCCGATAATCCCTCCATCACCCGGGATGTTTCCGGGGAAGGGGTGCAGCAGGCCTTGTTGAAAATCATTGAGGGCACGGTTGCCAGTGTGCCTCCCCAGGGGGGGCGAAAGCATCCTCAACAGGAATATCTGCAAGTGGATACCACCAACATTCTGGTGATCTGCGGTGGGGCTTTCAATGGTCTGGACAAGGTGATTGAACGCCGTTCCAACAAGCATCACGGTATCGGTTTTGGGGCGGAAGTGAAGAGCGAATCTGCCGAAAACAAGACCAACGAGCTGCTGGCCATGCTGGAGCCGGAGGATCTATTGCAGTTTGGTCTGATTCCTGAATTCGTTGGTCGCCTGCCGGTTGTGGCGGTTTTGCGGGAACTGGATCTTGAAGCGTTGATCCAAATTCTTGTGGCACCGAAAAATGCCCTGGTCAAGCAGTATCAAAAACTGCTGGAGTTGGAAGGGGTAAGTTTGACATTTACCGACGAGGCGTTACGGGCCATCGCTGACAAGGCCAAAAAACGCAAGACAGGAGCGAGGGGGTTGCGTGCCATACTCGAAGCCCTGCTTCTGGACGTCATGTTCGATATCCCCTCCATGAAGGATGTCCGTGAGGTCGTGATCAATCGGGAAGCGATTGAAAATGAAGCTGAACCCCTGCTGATCTATGCCGACAGCCCCATGGAGGCTCAAGCCTGACCCGGAGGTCACCATATGAAGGAACCACAAGGAACGAATGACGGGGAACTGTTGCGGATCCCGCTGCTTCCCTTACGGGACATCGTTGTTTTTCCCCACATGATCGTTCCACTTTTTGTGGGCCGTGACCGCTCCATCAAGGCCTTGGAGACGGTGACGGGCAAGGATGAAAACCGCCGCATTCTGCTGGCCACCCAGATGGATGCCTCCACCGACAATCCCGGGGAGGAGGAGATCCATCGTATGGGGGTGGTGGGCACAATTTTGCAACTGCTGAAACTCCCCGACGGCACCGTCAAGGTGTTGGTGGAGGGGGGGCGCCGGGTTGAGATCCAGAATTTCATCCAGGAGGAACCCTTCTTCCTGGTGGATGGGGCCTATGCTGAGCCGCCTGCCTATGATGAAACCGAGGCCAAGGCACTGATGCGGGCGGTGGTCAACCAGTTTGAAGCCTACGCCAAGCTCAACAAAAAGGTGGGCTCCGAAATTCTGGTCACCTTCCAATCCACCACCGATCCCGAGCGGCTGGCTGATATCGCCGCCTCCCACCTGAACGCCAACGTTTCGGAAAAACAGGAGATTTTGGAAATTCTCCCGGTGACCGACCGTCTGGAGCGCCTTTTCCTCGCTCTGGAGCAGGAGATCGATGTCCTGCAGGTGGAAAAACGGGTGCGGGGCCGGGTCAAGCGGCAGATGGAGAAGAGTCATCGGGATTACTATCTGAATGAGCAGATGAAGGCCATTCAGAAGGAGCTTGGTGACCGGGACAAGGATGATGACAAGGACGAACTGGTAGAGCTGGCCGAAAAGATTGAAGAGGCCGACCTCCCCGAAGAAGCGCGCAAGAAGGCCGATTCCGAGCTGCGCAAGCTCAAGCAGATGGCCCCCATGTCGGCGGAAGCCACGGTGGTGCGCAACTATATCGACTGGATGGTCAATCTTCCCTGGAGCAAATCCACAGAGTTGACCCACGACCTTAAACGGGCCGAGGAGATCCTGGAGGAGGACCATTGGGGGTTGGAAAAGGTCAAGGAGCGTATCCTCGAACATTTGGCGGTGACCCGTAAGGTCAAAAAGATGAAGGGGCCCATCCTCTGTCTGGTGGGGCCTCCAGGGGTGGGGAAAACCTCTCTGGCCAAATCCATCGCCCGGGCCAGTGGCCGGGAATATGTCCGCATCTCTCTGGGAGGCATTCGGGATGAAGCTGAAATCCGAGGCCACCGCCGAACCTATATCGGCTCCCTGCCTGGCAAAATTCTTCAATCCATGAAAAAGGCGGGCAGTAACAATCCGCTCTTTTTGTTGGATGAAATCGACAAGGTTGGCTCTGATTTTCGCGGTGATCCCTCCTCAGCACTGCTGGAAGTGTTGGATCCGGAGCAAAATAACGCCTTCAACGATCACTATCTGGAGGTGGATTACGACCTTTCCAACGTCATGTTCATCACCACCGCCAACAGCCTCTCCATACCCAGGCCTCTCCTGGACCGGATGGAGGTCATACGCTTGGCGGGTTATACCGAAGACGAAAAAACCCGTATTGCCAAAAAATATCTGGTTCCCCGGCAGAAAGAGGTCCATGGCCTGGAAGAGGGGGAGATCAAGATTTCCCATCCGGCACTGCTGGATATCATCCGCTATCACACCCGGGAAGCCGGGGTGCGTAATCTGGAGCGGGAGATCGCCAGCCTCTGCCGCAAGACCGCCCGCATTCTTCTGGGTGAGGAAAACAAGAAACAAGTCTCTGTAGGTAGTGGTAATTTATCCAAATTTTTGGGAGTGCGTCGTTTCCGGTTCGGTTTGGCGGAAGATGAAGATCTGGTGGGAGTAACCACAGGTCTGGCCTGGACCGAGGTGGGAGGGGAGTTGCTCTCCATTGAGGCGATGTTGTTGGCTGGCAAGGGCGGCGTCAGGATTACCGGTAAGCTGGGCGATGTGATGCAGGAGTCGGCCCAGGCTGCCCTTACTTACGCCCGTTCCCGCTCCCAGGAGTGGGGTATTGAGGATATCGACTTTTTCCAAAAGCGGGATATCCACATCCACGTTCCCGAAGGGGCCACTCCCAAAGATGGACCTTCGGCAGGTATTGCCATGTGTACCTCTCTGGTCAGCGCCATCAAAGGGATTCCGGTACGCCGGGATACCGCCATGACCGGTGAGATCACCCTGCGGGGTCGGGTGTTGGTGATCGGGGGGTTGAAGGAAAAACTATTGGCCGCACACCGGGCTGGTGTTTCCCATGTCTTGATTCCCAAGGAGAACGTCAAGGATCTCAAGGATATCCCCTGGACCATCCTGAAAGAGCTGGAAATTCATCCGGTTACACACCTGGATGAGGTGCTCGAACTGGCGCTGGTAGATACCCTGAAAACAGCTGCCACAGCCGATGGTAAAGAGGCTCCTGCCGCTGGCAAGGAGCTGGTGATCGACAAGGATCGTCCCGAAGTGGATGCCCCTTCTGTGACCCATTGAACAGCTGTTTTTCATCAGCAAAGTCTGCAATTCCTTCCATTATGACTGCCAAAATCCAAGAAAAAATCCCCCCCCTGTCGGAAAGCCGCTTGACAGGGGGGGTGGCTACCCGATATAAGCCTCAGACGTTAACGGCATCACACCCGGGCAGGGTATAGATTTGGGAGGGAAATACATTGAACAAAACCGAACTCGTCGAGGCTGTTGCTGCGGAGACCGAATTAACCAAGGTACAGGCCGCCGCATCTGTTGAAGCCGTGCTCAATGCCATCCAGGACGCCCTGAAAAATGGAGATCAGGTTGGGCTGGTAGGTTTCGGGACATTTTCAGTCACCGAGCGAGCCGCCCGTATGGGACGCAATCCCCGTACCGGTAAAGAGATCGAAATTCCTGCAGCCAAGCTGCCGAAATTTCGTCCAGGCAAGGGACTCAAGGATGCCGTAGCGATCAAGGAAAAGCCGAAAGCCAAGGCTAAGTCCAAGAAGAAGAAAAAGTAAGTCTGAATCCAGAGTTTTGATCCATTTTTAGCCTGGTGATAATTTTAAAAGTCGAAAAAGCCAGGAGTCTGACAGCAATGGGCGGGTAGCTCAGCCGGGAGAGCATCGGCCTTACAAGCCGAGGGTCACAGGTTCGAGCCCTGTTCCGCCCACCAAAGTAACTTGCAAAAAAAAACAGGGAGTTACTCTTATCTCCCCTTGACTTAAACGGTCAGAGGAGGAGAATAAAGGAGCTGCTAAGTCAGATATAGAATTTGGATGATACAAGCGTTTATGGGGGCGTAGTTCAGTTGGTTAGAATGCCGGCCTGTCACGCCGGAGGTCGCGGGTTCGAGTCCCGTCGCTCCCGCCATAAACAGCAAGAAGAGAAGGCAAGCCGGTTTTTCTGGACTTGCCTTTTTTTTGGGAAACCCTCGGGAAGGTTCAATACTTTGCCTGAGCGGCCAGTTAACATTTTTGGCTGCACTCGTGGGAGGGGTTTTCGATCGGGTGACGGCGGAGAAGACAATTCGCTGAACATCCCCAAGAAGAGTGAGCAAGGAGCCTACTTATGCAGATTACAGGAATGAAATGGGGGGCCAAGCTTCTGCAGTATGTTGATTTTCCCACCGCTGAAGTGTTGGGTCCGGAAGCTTCCCCTGAGGAGATTCAGGGCCTGATCGACAAGTACGGAGGTGTACTTGTCAAGCCTATCTTCAAAGGGGGAATCGGCAAGAAGGGTAAGGCCGGTTTGTTGGGTATCGCCAAAGATGTACGCACTGCACTCAAAGAAAAAGAGCGCCTCTATTTTGCCGAGCACCAGCACGGCAACGCCTACGCCAAGGCTGAAGGGGTCACCTTCGAAAGCTTTATCGATGCGGAGCACGAAATCTATGTCTCCATCACCGATAATACCAACTTTCGTGCGCCTACCCTGACCATTACCCATCACGGTGGGATGGACATCGAAGAGCTTCCTCCTACCAAGATAGCGACTGTTCCTTTCGATCCGCTGACCGGTCTCAAAGGATTCATCGTCTCCAACGCCCTCAATCAACTCAAGGCACCCAACGAGATTATCAGCCCCCTGGTTCAGAACATTTCCAAGCTGTGGGATCTGTTCCAGAACTACGGCATGACCACGCTGGAGCTGAACCCCATCCGTATGAGCCGCAATGCCAAAGGGCGTCTGGTCCCGGTGGCTTGTGACTTCAAGTGTGCCTTTGACACCGATGATCGCAACGCCGCCAGGCTGCATCTGCCTGCGGATGTGGATGGCGACGAACTTTCCGATTATGAGCTGGAAGTGAACCAGCTGCGCACCTACCAGGGGCAGTCGGATGTGTATGTGGTCAACGACACCGGCACCATCACCGCCATGACTTTTGGTGGGGGAGCCAACGCTCTTGTGACCGAGTTGTTGGGTGACACGGCAACCATCTCTTCGGACTTTGGCGGCAACCCGCCCTACGAAAAGATGAAAGAGATCAGCCGGATTACCTATAAATATTGGCTCAAGCAGACCAACGTCCTGTTCCTGATTGGGGGCAAGGCCAACAATACCGACATCTACGAAACCTTCCGCGCCATGGCAGACGCCCTGCGGGAGCATTTCGGCAGCCACGGTCCTACACCGATCTTTGTGGTGGTGGGACGAGGCGGTCCCAACCTGGTTCGAGGCCTGGGCTATCTTCAGGATACCCTCGATTCCCTGGGGCTTCCCTACAACATGTTCGGCTACGACTCGGCCATGAGCGAGGTGGTTAACTTCGCCAAGGATGTGGACGAGTGGATGGCCGGTGGCGGCCGACAGGCCATTGCCAAAAAACTGGGGATCAAATAATCGATCACCCGTTTTTCCTGGATGTCGTAGCCAAAGGATCGAGGTAATGCCATGAACGATGTGAATACTGATTTAAACAAAGGCTTCAACTTTATGCACGCCCGGGGGGTGGATGAGTTTCCCTATTTTGTCGGGGTCCGCTCTCTGGCCGATATCGCCACCAAGGACGACAAGGTGTGCGTGCTCAACATTCTGGGCGGGGAGAGTCGTACCGTTACTCCCACCAGTCACGCTTTTTCAGGTGGTAACATTGTCTGTGGAACCATGCCGGGGCGTTCCGGATCGGTGATGAAAACCTCAAAGGGGAACATTCCGGTCTACAATAACGTGCTGGAGGCCCTGGAAGCGGGTCACAAGTTTAATGTGGCCGTGGTCTATGTACCCCCTTCGGGTGTGAAGGATGCGGTGATTGAAGCGGTCCGGGTCAATCCCGAACTCAAAAAAATCATCATCCTCACCGAAAAAGTGAAGGTCAAACACTCCCGGATCATCCGTCAATATTGTCAGTGGCGGGGTGTGGATGTGTTTGGTGCCAACTGCCTGGGTGTGGCAGATGCCCACAACCGAATCCGCCTCGGTGGTGCACTGGGTGGTAACTCCCCGGAAGAGTCCCTGGTACCGGGTTCCATTGCGCTTTATTCCAACTCCGGAAACTTTACCACTACCATTGCCACCTATCTCCTGACCCAAGGGTGGGGCACCACGGTGTCGGTCTCCTCGGGTAAGGATGTCTACATCCACTATGCTGCTCCCGAGTTTACCTACGGGCTCCATAATGACGACCGCTCCAAGGCCGCCGTGATGTACATTGAGCCGGGCGGATATTACGAGCGGGATCTGGAATTTGAAAAGCCGGTAGTGGCTTGTATCGTTGGGCGCTGGAAGGCCAAACTGACCCGCTCCTGTGGTCATGCCGGTGCGGTAGCAGGTAGTGGTGATGATGCTGCCGCCAAGGAAGGGTGGTTTCTGGAAAAATTTGGCGTCAAGGGGATCTTTACCCCGGATGCCCCCATCTGCTCTGCGAAGGGCGCGGTGGTAACCAACATTTCCCATATTCCCCAAGCCATGACAGCCGTCATGATGATGAACGGCATCAAGCCGGACTTCGAGCCCCGGGGTAATCTGGAGCCCAAATGCTGGTTTTCCGGTAACGCCGGTCTGGATCTTCCCGACAATCTGAAGCTCCCTCTGACGGAAGCGATCGCGCCCTATAACGAACAGATTGCGGGTCTTAAGAAACAGGTGGGTACCATCTTCCCCCGCCAAACCATGAAGGATTGTTCGGGGGCTTCCCGGATGGATCCAAAGACTCAGGTGAGTCAGATCCATGGCCTCTCCATCCTGGATGCCTCTACCCACACCTTCGAGGCAAACCTGGTTCAGTCTCTGATTCGGGAATATCCCGATGAGAACGGCGAGGCTCTGGCCAACGTCGCTCTTAACGCCTTTATCAATCAGAGCGGTACGCCCGGTTTGGCAGCAGCAGATGCCGCGAGGGAAGCGGGCAGCAGCCCCAACGCAGCACTCTCCACGGCGATCGGTATCATTGGCCCCAAGGAGGTCAAGCCAGCTCAAGATGTGGTTCAGGCCCTGATCGACCTGTTCGGACAGACCGATCTGGAAGATCCGGCAGCGACCGACTTTGATACCACACCCATGGTAGAAGAGGCTGCTGGTGGAGCACTCAAAGAGCTTCTGGTGGTTGAGAAAAAGGGCGGCAAGCGGGGCAAGACCATGCTGGCTGCCATCGAGGCTCGGGGTAGCAAGTCGGTCTTCGTGGAGTTTTTGAAGGCCTTGGCCGAAAAGACCGGCGGTGCCGTCCGGGATCATGCGGTATTGGGTGCCATAACCGCTCACCTGGGTTGGAAACCTCTACAGCGTAAGCGACTTTCGGTGATCACCCTGGTTAATATGCCTTGGCATTTTCGCATCTTCAGCACCCTGGTTGGTGCTGCGGTCAGCGCTGAACTGCAGCCGGACAAGAAATCCTTTTCCGGAGTGGACGTGGGTGAGCTGGCCCAATCCTGGAGCTTCACCGAAACCGCCTTCCTGGCTCTTTTGGGACGGCGTCCCACAGAAGATGAGCTGTTCTCTTTTTCCGTGCTGTTGGGTCTCATCATCACCAACGGTCCCGGTACCATCTCTGCACAAGGGGCCAAGGGTGCGGTGAGTGCCGACGGTCCTGAGGTGCCTTCGAGAGTTCAGGTCAACAAGGGCTATCTCGGCTTCCTGACCCACACTGGATTTGCCCACGGTGGCAACGGCTTCGAAGCGATTGCCTTCCTGGTAGAGCGCTTCAAGGATACTGGCCTGACCGATCCCACTGACAAGGGGCATGGTTTGAATTTGAACGCCATTGCTCTGAATTATGCCAAGGAATATTTCGCCTACAAGGTGAAGGCCAAGGCGGATGGGCAGCTGAACTATGCCAAGATTCCCTGCATCAACCACCCGGTGTTCAAGGGTCAGGATGTCAACTTTGACCCTCGGGAAGTTTTTGTTGGGGAGCTCTTCAAAAAGCGGGGCGACTACAACGTTTTCCAGGACTTCTACCAAAAGTTGGTCCACGCGCTCTTCAAGGCCAAGGTGAGCAAGAACGTCTACTGCGTCAACGTTGATGCGGTGATCGCCGTCATTCTGCTGAAAATTCTCTGGAAGCCTTACAGTGAAGGGAAGATCAGTGACAGCTCCATGGAGAATGCCGCTTTCACCACCTTCCTCTTTGGTCGTATGATCGGCAGCGCCGCAGAGATTGATGATCACACCAACCGGGGTCGCAACATGGACACCCGCTCCAAGGCCAGCGCCTGCAGCTTTGTTGGCTGATTGAGACTGTTTTATCTTCAGGGCATGTCACAGTTTCGGCTGTGGCATGCCCTGTCTGACCTGAAATATAATTTTACGTCAGGCCCGGCGGTGATTGGGGCTTTAGGGAGCTGTCAGGGGATAGGCTCTTTTTTGGATGAAAACCAAGTTGGATCAGAAGATTTTTTTATCGATATGCTTGAGCGATATGCTTGGCAAGGTGTTTGAAAACAGGCCGTTTTTGCGGTGTTGAGTTGGTTTTGAAAGGGCTTTTCGGCAGGGGACACCCTTCTGTCCGATAAGGATCGAAGGTTTTTTTTGGCAATAGTCGGCTCACAACCTTGACGTCACCCTTCGAAAATGCGTAATATCTGCGCTCCCGGGGGGGATTGTTTTACAAGGTTTGATTCGATTGGGGGCTAAGGCTTAAGAATGCTTGAAAACTATTTCCCGATCCTGGTTTTTCTGTTTCTCGCTGTTGGCATGTCCGTTTTCATGCTTGGCGGCTCATATTTCCTTGGCGTCAAGCGTCCCTACCTTAAAAAGCGTGATCAGTACGAGTGTGGATTCGAACCCATCGGTTCCATTCGCATTCGCTTCGACGTTCGCTTTTACTTGATTGCCATTCTCTTCATCGTCTTCGACATAGAAGCGGCCTTTTTGTTCCCATGGGCCATGGCTTTTTTTGATATCGGTTTCATCGGCTTTATCGAGATGATTCTCTTTCTGGCCATGCTCCTGGTGGGTTATGTGTATGCATGGAAAAAGGGAGCATTGGAATGGGAATGATCGAGGAGGTTCGCACCGAAGTGGCGGACCGGGGCTTTATGCTCACCTCTGCCGACACACTCATCAACTGGGCACGCACCTCTTCCATGTGGCCTATGACTTTCGGTCTGGCCTGCTGTGCGGTAGAGATGATGCAGGCCGGGGCCAGCCGTTACGATTTGGATCGTTTCGGTATCGTCTTTCGGGGCAGCCCCAGGCAGTCGGATGTGATGATTGTCGCCGGTACCCTCACCTATAAGATGGCTCCGGTACTGCGCAAGCTTTATGACCAGATGCCTGAACCCCGATGGGTGATCTCCATGGGTTCGTGTGCCAACGGCGGTGGCTACTATCATTATGGCTACTCCACGGTTCGCGGCTGTGACCGGATCGTCCCGGTGGATGTCTTTATCCCTGGCTGTCCACCCACGGCAGAGGCCTTTCTTTACGGAGTCCTGCAACTGCACCGCAAGATTCAGCGGGAAGCCACCCTCTATTCTGGTTGGAAGGAGTCGAAATGAGTTCGGCTCGACTCGACAAACTGGAATCCCGGGTCAAGGAGACCTTTGCCGGTTGCACACTGGAACGACTGGGCGATGCCCTGGTTCTTCGGGTTGAAGCGGCTGATCTCCTCACGACGATGACCCGCCTCAGAGATGAGGATGAGCTTGATTTTAAAATGTTGGTGGATATCGCTGGCGTGCACTATCCAGAGCGGCAAAAACCTCTGGAGGTGGTCTACCAGCTGCTATCGGTCTACTCAAATCACCGTTTGCGTATCAAGGTCGCTCTGGCTGAAGGTGAAATCATCCCTTCGGTTATTGAGATCTGGAGTGTGGCGGACTGGTATGAGCGTGAGCTTTACGACATGTTCGGTATACCGGTAAGCGGACACCCTGACCTGCGTCGGATTTTGACTGATTACGACTTTGAAGGTCATCCGCTACGCAAGGATTTCCCAGTCACTGGCTTGTATGAGATGCGCTACGACGAAAATCTCGGGCGGGTCGTGCAGGAACCCCTGCAGCTCACCGCTGATAATGTGACCCGGGACAATCGGGAATATTACGGTAAAAAACGTCGGCGTCGTTAACAGACTAGCCGTTTCCAGTTTTTCGAAAAGGCAATCGGATGTCGGAACGCAAACAATTCGAAAACTACACCGTCAACTTCGGGCCTCAACACCCGGCGGCTCATGGTGTGTTGCGTCTGCTCTTGGAGTTGGACGGCGAGGTTGTGGAGCGGGCCGACCCCCATATCGGTTTTTTGCATCGGGGCACTGAAAAGCTTCTGGAGCATAAGACCTATCTCCAGGGAACCCCTTATTTTGACCGTCTGGACTACATGTCCATGATGAGTGAAGAATATTCCTGGGTGATTGCCGTTGAGCGTCTTCTGGAGATCGAAGCGCCTGAGCGGGCACAATATATCCGCGTTATTTTTGCAGAACTGACCCGGATTCTCAATCACCTGCTCTTCCTGGCGGCCCATGGTCTGGATGTCGGTGCCATGACCATGTTTATCTACTGCTTCCGGGAGCGGGAAGAGATCATCGACATGTATGAAGCGGTCTCCGGTGCCCGGATTCACGCGGCTTACTTTCGTCCCGGTGGGGTGGCCAAGGATCTTCCTGACGGTCTTGCGGAAAAAATTCGTGCTTTCACCGAGACCTTTCCCAGCCGAATTGATGAATACGAAACCCTGCTCACCGACAACCGCATCTGGAAACAGCGGCTGGTGGATATCGGAATCGTATCCCCGGAAAAGGCTCTGGATCTGGGTTTTACCGGACCGATGCTGCGGGGGTCGGGTATCGCCTTTGATCTACGTCGGGCGGAGCCCTACGACGCTTACGACAAAATCGAGTTTGATATTCCCGTCGGCAAGAATGGCGATAGTTATGATCGCTATCTGGTACGGGTTGAAGAGATGCGGCAATCCAATCGGATTATCCGCCAGTGTCTTGACCAGATGAAAGATGGCCCGGTCAGGCACGAAGATTTCAAAATTTCGCCACCTTATCGGGAAAAGATGAAGGAAGGGATGGAAGATATGATCCATCACTTCAAACTCTTTTCCCAAGGCTTTACCGTACCGGCTGGGGAAGTTTATGCCGCGACGGAAACGCCCAAAGGGGAATTGGGGGTTTATATCATCTCCCACGGCGGGAACAAACCCTATCGGGTCAAAATCAGGGCAGCTGGGTATCCTCATCTCCACGCCATGAAATATATGACCAAGGGCCATATGCTTGCGGATGTGACGACCATTGTCGGCACAGTCGACATCGTGTTCGGTGAGATCGACCGTTAAAAGAGCAGCACAAACGGTCCGGTCAATATCGGACTTAACGGCAATAAACAAGACCAGGCGGCAGCGCGTTTCATGAGCGAATTGCAACAAGATCAAAGAAGCGAAAAGCCCCGGTTCTCCCCGGAGGCCCGTCAAGAGATCGAAGGGATCTATAAACGGTACCCCGAGGCGTATCGCCAATCCGCAGTGATGCCAATTCTGCATCTGGCACAGCGGGAATTTGGTGGCTGGCTTTCACCTGAAGTTTTGGCCTACATTGCGGAATATATGGACATTCCGGCCATGCGGGTCTATGAGGTGGCGACCTTCTACACCATGTACAATCTGAAACCCGTAGGGAAATACCACGTGCAGGTATGCACCAATATTTCCTGTTGGCTGTGCGGTTCAGACATGGTGATGGGCTCTCTTGCTGAAAAGCTCAAGGTCAAGGGCGGCGAAACCAGTGAAGATGGTCGTTTTACATTGACCGAGGTGGAGTGTCTTGGGGCCTGTGTGAATGCCCCGATGATGCAGATCAACGATGATTATTACGAAGATCTGACGCCTGAAAAAGTAGCGGAAGCGATTGACCGGCTACCCTGAGAAGGCAAGTTGGTCCCAGGGTTCTACCAAAAGAACGGTAGTTTACCCGTTTTAAACAGCAACAAGCTTGAGACGGCCCAGCGCTGATCTGACCAAACGCTCAGCCTGAGTATTGTCTAAACGGACGAGACCGAACAAGCCATTCCCGGTCACGGGAAAAGAACGGACGAGACCGAACATGAGCCAAACCTCGACCATCAAGGTCGTCTATAAGAATATTCACCTGGAAAACAGCCACACGCTTGCTGTGGCTGAAGCCCAGGGAACCTATTCGACTGCTGCCAAGGTACTCGCCATGAGTCGCCAGGAAGTCATCGATGAGGTCAAGAAGTCCGGAATCCGTGGGCGGGGTGGTGCTGGGTTTCCAGCGGGGCTCAAATGGTCTTTTATTCCCCAGGATGATCCAAGGCCCAAATATCTGATTTGTAATGCCGACGAAGGTGAACCCGGCACCTGTAAGGATCGGGAAATTCTTCGGCACGATCCCCACCTGCTGATTGAGGGGATGATCATCGCCGCTTACGCGGTAGGAGCTGAACGGGGCTATATCTACATCCGTGGCGAGTTTGTTCGTGAGGCTGAACGCCTCCAGTCTGCGATAGACGAAGCCTATCAGGCAGGCCACCTGGGTGACAATATTCAGGGCAAGGGCATTCGATTCGAACTGAACGTTCATCGGGGAGCTGGTGCCTATGTCTGCGGTGAGGAAACCGGGCTGATCGAGTCCTTGGAAGGCAAAAAGGGCCAACCCCGCCTTAAACCACCGTTTCCAGCCAATATCGGACTCTGGGGCTGTCCCACGGTTATCAACAACGTGGAGACTCTCACCTCCATTCCCGATATTTTGGCGAATGGCGGAGAGTGGTACGCTGGACTGGGTGTAGCCAAATCTTCCGGAACCAAGCTTTTTTCAATCTCCGGGCATGTCAACAAGCCCGGTGTGCACGAGGTTGAACTGGGCATTCCTTTGAAGACTCTGCTCAATGATTATGCAGGGGGCGTTCGAGGTGGGTGGGAAAATCTCAAGGGCGTGATTCCCGGTGGTTCTTCCACACCTATACTGACGGCGGATATCTGTGCTGAAGTGACCATGGACTACGATGGTTTGGCCAAAGCGGGTAGCATGATGGGTGCTGGATCGGTGATTGTGCTGGATAAATCGGTTTGCATCGTACGCGCCATTGCCAGGCTCTCCCGATTCTATCGCCACGAATCCTGTGGGCAATGTACACCTTGCCGGGAAGGTACCGGCTGGCTGGCCCAGACCATGGAACGAATTGAGTCGGGTCGAGGAACACATCAGGACATCGATCTTCTTTTGGATGTCTGTGTGAATATCCAGGGGAAAACGATCTGTGCCCTGGGAGATGCCGCTGCCATGCCGGTGGTTGGGGCCATCAAGGCCTTCCGGGACGAGTTCGTCCACCACGTCGAACACGGCCGCTGCATGGTGGGGTGAGGAGCGAACTGACAAAATGCCTACTTTGATCATCGACGGGAAGGAGATCAACGTCGAGCCGGGTGCCACCATCATGGAGGCGGCCAAGTTGCTCGGAATCCCCATCCCCCATTTTTGCTACCACCCCAGGCTTTCCATTTCCGGAAACTGTCGGATGTGCTTGGTGGAAGTAGAAAAAATGCCCAAGCCTGTGGTCTCTTGTGCCATGCCGGTCACCGACGGAATGGTGGTCAAGACCGACAGCGAGATGGTTCAGACTGCCCGTTCCGGGGTTCTGGAATTTTTGCTGATCAACCACCCCCTGGATTGTCCGGTATGCGATCAGGGCGGGGAATGTTCACTCCAAGATTTGGCCATGAAATATGGCCGTGATCGCTCCCGGTACCACGAAACCAAGCGTGAGCTGAAAAACCCCAATCTCGGCCATCTGATCGAAACCGAGATGAACCGCTGTATTCACTGCACGCGCTGTATCCGTTTTTCTGCCGAAATCGCTGGCGTTGAAGAGATGGGTGCCGTATTCCGTGGTGATCACATGCGGGTCGGAACCTACGTTGAGAAGACCCTCTCTTCAGAACTTTCCGGCAACTTGGCACAACTCTGTCCGGTGGGTGCTCTCAATCTCAAGCCCTTTCATTTTCAAGCCCGGGGCTGGGAGCTGAAAAGCACCTTCGGGGTGTGTGGTCACTGCCCTGTTGGTTGCCGTACCCGTACCGACCAGATGGATAACCAGGTCAAGCGGGTGATGGCGGTACCTTGTCTGCCCATCAACATCAGCTGGATCTGTGATAAAGGCCGCTTCGCCTACGACGGACTGGGTGAAGAGCGCCTCGAAGCACCGATGATCCGAGTTGGCAACGGGGAAGGGCTTAGCAAAACGTCGTGGCAGAATGCCCTCAACCGTGCAGCAGAAATCTTGAAGGGTGTTAAACCCGAAGAAGTAGCCGGACTGGCTACAGATGTAGGGCAGGGGGCTGAAGAGCTATTTGCCTTTCAGGATCTGATGCGAAATGGCATCGGAACCCAACATCTGGACCATCGTCTGCGGCAACGGGATTTCAGCTCCGACGATACAATTCTGACCCGGGCCGACCTCCTGATGAACACTCCGCTCGCAGAGCTGGAGCAGGCCGATGCGATTATCCTGGTTGGTCTGGACAGTCGTTATGAGGTTCCTCTTCTCAATCTACGGGTGAGAAAAGCGATCGTTGCGGGTGCCAAGGTTTTTGCAGTTCATCCCAGAACACTGGAAAGCAATCTGCCTGGCCTTCAGGGAGTCGTTCTCAGCCCAGGGAGCGAAGCTGGATTTCTGGCGGATGTTCAGCAAGGGATTAAAAACGGTTCTGCCCAAGGTGAGGCCGGGGCTATCGCTCAAGCCCTTAAGGCTGCTAAAAAACCGGCCATCATTTTGGGGGAATATGCGGTTAACCATCCCGAGGCTGAAACCCTACGGCGGCGTACCGTTGCTATTCTGAATGAACTGGGTGCCCTTGGCAGCGAGTGGAATGGTTTTAACCGGATTCCCGCTCGGAGCAATGCTGCGGCACTGGATCTGGGGGTTGTACCCCATCGCGGTCCTGGCTACCGAAAGCTTGATAGTCAGGGTTATAACGCTCGGAAAATTCTTGCAGCAGCAGCAGCAGGAGAGATCAAAGTCCTTTTTGTTCTGGGTGGTGACCCGGGGCTTGACGCCGTTGATACCCAACTGGCCAAACAGGCTCTTGAAAAGGCTCAAGTGATTTATCTTGGGGCCTTTGATACCGAGGCTGCCCAGAATGCCGAGGTGGTTTTGGCTGGGCTAGCCCCCGGAGAGCGTGACGCCACCCTGACCAACTGTGAGGGGCGGGTGCAACGGAGCCCACGAGCCATCATGGGACCCATTGAGTCCAAAGAGGATTGGCGTATTTTGCGCGCTCTGAGTGACCGATTTGCCGCCCCGCTTGGCTACAACACCATAGAGGCCCTTCGAAAGGCCATGGCCGAGGCGGATCATCGCTACAGTCTGGACACCTTGGGTAAGGACGAAATGGCTCCGGCCTGCGATCACAGCCCGGTAACGACTGGTCTCGAACCGGCTGATGGCAAACGAAAAGTTTCAGGTGACGGGATGGTTTTGGTTTTCGAACCCTCCTTTTACCAAGACGATAACGTTTCACGACGCTCCAAAGTGATGGGACTTCTGGCCGGTGGATCCCGTATACGGATCAGCCCTGAAGATGCCCAAACCAAAAAAATTCAAGATGGTCAGAAGGTACGCCTCATTCAAGGAGAAGAGAGCATTGAGCTGGAAGCTCTCATCGACGGTGACGTTCCTTCAGGGGTTTTGTTTGGCTCCTACGGCCAGGCAGACGCTTTGGTTCAAGGGCTAAGCTCTGGCGGTGAAGGCCTCCCGTCGGTCAGTTTGGTCGGTTTATGATTAACTCCCCTTCGGGGGAGAGGTGGATCCATTGGATGGGGCTGCTGGCTGCCCGTTTGACGGTTGTTTCGCTGCAAGAGAGAACAGGCGGTGAAACCAAGAAACGATCTGAAGGCACTGTGAGCTTAAAGAATGGCTGAAATTCTACAACAGATTCACAGTCTCGGAGAGAGTTATCTGGGAATTCTGTGGCCCCTGGTTTGGGTGGTGATCAAGATCACGGTCGTTCTGGTACCGGTCCTGACTGCCGTCTCTTACCTGACTTTGGCGGAACGCAAGGTCATCGGCTACATGCAGGTGCGTATCGGCCCCAACAGGGTCGGATTTTTCGGAATCCTGCAACCCATGGCCGATGCGGTCAAGCTCTTCATGAAAGAAACCCTTATTCCAGAACGTTCGGATAAGGTGCTCTTCTTGATGGCTCCCACCCTGACGCTGATACCGGCACTAGTGATCTGGGCGGTGATTCCATTCTCCCCCGAACTGGTTTTGGCCGATATCAACGTAGGCCTGCTCTATATCCTCGCCATTTCATCACTGGGGGTATATGGCGTACTCATGGCGGGCTGGGCTTCCAACAACAGGTATGCCTTCCTGGGAGCGATTCGTTCAGCGGCACAGATGGTCTCTTACGAAGTCTCCATGGGGTTTACCCTTATACCGGTAGTGATGCTGGCCGGTAGCCTCAATCTGGGCAAAATTGTTGCTTCACAGGCAGATATGTGGAACATCATTCCGCTCCTGCCTCTCTTCGTCATCTACTTCATATCCGTCGTGGCAGAGACCAACCGCGCGCCCTTCGATCTGCCAGAGGCTGATCCGGAGTTGGTAGCCGGATTTAATGTTGAATATTCGGCGATGACCTTCGGGATGTTTTTCCTGGGGGAATATGCCAACATGATCTTAGTCTCCTTCGTTGGTGCCATCGTTTTTCTCGGTGGATGGTTGCCCCCAGTGGCCTTCCTCTCCTTCATTCCGGGACTGGTCTGGTTGCTCGCCAAGGTGGGTTTCCTGCTCTTTGTCTTCCTTTGGCTGCGAGCTACCTTCCCGCGCTATCGCTACGATCAACTCATGCGACTGGGATGGAAAGTATTCCTGCCGATCTCACTGTTCTGGATTTTCCTCACCGGAACCGTTCTTCACCTGATCGGCAAGGCATAGGAGGATTATGATCATGGGCGCGGATATCAAAACCTTCATCAGTAGCTTGGCCCTCCGGGAGCTTTTTGCCGGGATGGGCGTAACGCTGAAATATTTTTTCAAACCCAAGATTACCATTCAATATCCGGAGGAGCGCACGCCCCAATCCCCGCGTTTTCGGGGAGAGCATGCACTGCGACGGGATGATGGTACGGGTGAAGAACTCTGTGTAGCGTGTAAGTTGTGTGAGGCGATCTGCCCGGCGCAAGCGATCTTTATCGAAATTGATATCGAAAGCGAAGCCCCTGATCGGCGCACAAGTATTTATGACATCGACAACGGCAAATGCATCTACTGCGGTTTTTGTCAGGAAGCATGTCCTGTCGATGCCATTGTCCTGGGTCCCAATTTTGAATTTTTTGCCGAGACCCGGGCAGAACTGGTTTACGATAAGGACAAACTGCTGGCCAATGGTGAGCAGTGGAAAAAACAACTGAACGAAAACCTCAAGGCAGACGCCAAGTACCGGTAGCTGGAGAGACCCTGCAATGGTAGCGGATTTCGTGTTCTACCTGTTTGCACTGATCACCGTGGTAGCCGCCCTGGGCGTTATCACGGTCAGGAACCCCGTTCATTCGGTGTTGCTCCTGGTGCTGACCTTTTTCACCACCGCCGCACTTTTTGTGCTGATCGGAGCGGAGTTTTTGGCCGCCATCCTGATCATGGTCTACATGGGAGCGGTGGCTGTCCTCTTCCTGTTCGTGGTGATGATGCTGGATTTGGACTTTGCCCAACTGCGTCAAGGAGCGGTCAAGCATCTGCCCCTTGGAATCACAGTGGGGCTGGTCATCCTGGCAGAAATGGTCATCATCGCATTAAGTCATCATGGGACGCATGTGGAGGCAGGTGGCGTAGAGGTGGAAAATACCCTGGAAATCGGGCGGGTACTTTTCACACGTTTTCTCTACCCCTTTGAGATTGTATCGGTAGTGTTACTGGTTGCCATTATCGGAGCCGTGGCACTGACGTTTAGGGAAGGGGCTCGGGCCAAACGGCAAAATATCGCCGACCAGTTGGCCAGAACCCGCGACGATGCCATCGAGCTGGTAGATGTGGCATCTGGTGAAGGGGCGTCCAAACCATGAGCTTGACCCACTATCAAGTATTGAGCGCCTTACTGTTCACCATCGGCGTATTCGGGATTTTTCTGAATCGGAGGAATGTCATCCTCATCTTGATGAGCATTGAGTTGATCCTCCTCTCAGTGAACATCAATTTTGTGGCTTTCTCCCACTTCATGGGGGACATAACAGGGCAAATCTTTACCTTTTTCGTCCTGGCCGTGGCAGCAGCGGAAGCATCAATCGGGTTGGCGATTCTGGTCACCTTTTTCCGTAGCCGCAACACCATCGATGTCGAAGATATCGATTCCCTGAAAGGTTGACCCTGACGGAGTTGGATACGAGGGTATGAGCAAGAACCTTTTCATCATTCTGTTTCCCCTGATCGGGGCACTGATTGCCGGACTCTTCGGTCGGTATCTCAGTAAGTGGATGTGTCAGATGACGACCATTGTCGGCATGCTGCTCTCCACACTGTTATCCATCACGGTCTTTTTTCAAGTTGCCGTGGGAGATGGCCCGATTATCCACGAGGAGGTGTTCTCCTGGATCGTCTCTGGGGATTTCAAGGTTTCGTTCGGTATCTTGATCGACCGGATGACCGCCATCATGCTGATCGTTGTTTCAGGGATATCGACCCTGATCCACATCTATTCGGTTGGCTACATGGAAGATGACCCGGATAACCCCCGGTTCTTCGCCTATCTCTCTTTCTTTACCTTTGCCATGCTGATGCTGGTTACCGGCGACAACTTTCTCCAGCTCTTCTTCGGCTGGGAAGGGGTCGGTCTGGCTTCCTATCTGCTGATTGGCTTCTGGTTTAAGAAAGAGTCCGCCTGTAATGCTGCCATCAAAGCTTTCCTGGTCAACCGGGTTGGCGACTTCGGCTTCGCTCTGGGTATTTTTGCCATCTTCATGGTCTTTGGAACCCTCAACTACCAAGAGGTGTTTCAGATGGCCGGGACCGGGCAATATCCCCAGACCGTCGACTTTTTGATCTTCGGGCAGGTTGAGACCATCACCCTGATCACCTTGTTGCTCTTCATCGGTGCCATGGGTAAGTCGGCTCAGCTTGGGCTCCATGTCTGGCTCCCCGACGCCATGGAAGGTCCGACCCCGGTTTCTGCTCTGATTCACGCTGCCACCATGGTGACTGCCGGTGTCTTCCTGGTCTGTCGTGCTTCCCCGCTCTTCGAGCTTTCCGAGACCTCCTTGATGGTCGTCACCATCGTCGGAGCCTCGACAGCTTTCTTTGCTGCGACCGTGGGGATGGTACAAAATGACATCAAGAAGGTGATTGCCTACTCCACCTGTTCCCAGCTGGGCTATATGTTCTTCGCCGCTGGTGTCTCTGCCTACGCTGCAGCGATGTTTCACCTGATGACCCATGCCTTCTTCAAAGCCCTGCTCTTCCTTGGGGCCGGTGCAGTGATTCACGCCATGCACCACGAACAGGACATGCGCAAGATGGGGGGGCTGATCAAAAAAATCCCCATCACCTACGCCATCATGATGATTGGCACCTTGGCCCTGACCGGATTTCCCTACCTCTTCGCCGGTTTTTATTCCAAAGATGCCATACTCGAATCCGCCTTTGCAGCACATACAGGTCCGGGAATGTATGCCTGGATTTTGGGTATCATTGCCGCTGGTATGACCACCTTCTACTCATTCCGACTGGTGTTCATGACCTTCCACGGCAAACCGGCTGATCAGCACGCTTATGATCACGCCCATGAAGCGCCATGGACCATGCGGGGGCCCCTTTTGGTGCTGTCAGTTGGTGCGGTCTTTGCCGGGCTGATCGGGCTGCCGATGATTCATGCTGGCTGGTTTGGTGATGCCATTGTGTTGGCTCCTGGTCACAACGCCCTTGAAAATGCCCATCATGTTGGCTTTTTCGTTAAGTGGCTGCCCTTCGGTATGTTTCTGTTGGGGGTGATTTTCTCTTACATCCTCTACATGAAGTCTCCGCATATACCAGGCAACCTGGCTGCCAAATGGAACAAGACCTACAATTTCCTTGTGAACGCCTGGTATTTCGACCGGCTCTATAGTCGGATCTTCATCGAGCCTGCCAAGTCCATCGGCAAAGGGCTCTGGAAAACCGGTGATGAAAACATTATCGATGGATATGGCATCAATGGCCTCGCCGCTACTGTCGTGCGATGGGCCAAAGGGATGGGACAGCTGCAAACTGGCTATGTCTACCACTACGCGTTTGCCATGATCATCGGTGTCATGGCGCTCGTGACCTTCTATCCCTGATGTTCGGACCCTTAGTGAACAAAAGCCCCTGCGGGAATCTTAGGCTATGCTGAGTCTGGTTACTTTTCTACCACTGATCGGCGCCCTGGCCATTTTCATTCTGGTCCGGAACAACGTCGAACTTGCCAAAAAAGTCGCTCTGGGAACGTCGGTTCTGACGTTTCTGCTTTGCTTGCGGCTTTATGCAGGCTTCGACACAACTATTGCGACCTTTCAGTTTACTGAAGAAGCCAACTGGCTACCCGCCTTTGGGGTTTACTACCGCATGGGCATCGATGGCATCAGTCTGCCATTTGTTCTCCTCACCGCTCTACTCACGCCCATCTGTATTTTGGCCTCATGGGATGTGATCCAGAAGCATGTGCGGGAGTACATGATCGCCTTCCTGGCTTTGGAAAGTTTCGTGATTGGGGTGTTTTGCGCTCTCGATTTCGTCCTTTTCTACATCCTCTGGGAAGCGATGTTGATTCCGATGTTTTTGATCATCGGAGTGTGGGGGGGACCCAGGCGCGTCTACGCGGCACTCAAGTTTTTCCTCTACACGCTGGCTGGCTCGGTGTTGATGTTGATCGCCGTGCTCTCCATCTCCATCAAAGGGGGCACCTTCTCCATTCCGGATCTGATGGAGATTCCCTTTGGCTTCAACTTCCAAGCCTGGATCTTTTTAGGTTTTTTTATATCCTTCGCAGTCAAGGTGCCCATGTGGCCCTTCCATACCTGGCTGCCGGACGCCCATGTGGAAGCCCCCACAGCAGGCTCCGTTATCCTGGCTGGTATTCTGCTGAAAATGGGTGCCTACGGTTTCCTGCGTTTTTCCATTCCGATGTTGCCAGATGCCACGCGCTTTTTCGTGCCCCTCGTCTTTGGTCTTTCGATGGTGGCCATCGTTTATACCGCGCTGGTCGCCCTCGTTCAGTCCGACTTGAAAAAATTGATCGCCTACTCCTCGGTCTCCCATATGGGGTTTGTCACCGTGGGGCTTTTCTCCCTGAATCAACAAGGGGTGGAAGGATCCATTCTTCAGATGGTCAACCACGGTATCGTCTCAGGCGCACTCTTCCTATTGGTTGGTGTCGTCTATGATCGACTCCACACCCGGGAGATTGCCCGCTACGGCGGTTTGGTCATACGGATGCCGGTCTATGCTGTTATCTTCATGCTCTTCACCATGGCCTCGGTTGGGCTTCCTGGCACCAACGGCTTCGTCGGAGAATTCCTGATTCTTGTCGGAGCCTTTCTAGCCAACAAGGCGGTGGCGACTGTGGCCGCTACAGGTGTGGTTCTTGGTGCTGCATATATGTTGTGGATGTATAAGAAAGTGGTCTTAGGTGACATTCGCCACGACGATGTCAAGGCCATGATGGACATGAACAAGCGGGAGATCGCCATGTTCGTGCCGTTGATCGTGTTGGTCTTCTGGATTGGATTTTATCCCGGACCATTTTTGGATATGTTCCACGTCTCTGTAGAGCACCTGCTGATTCAGGCCAATACTGTAAAAACAGGATCAGCCGCCCTGGCCATGTATTGAAGACGGGACTTCCAGGGACCCACTATTCATACCAATCGTAGGGCAGTTGAAAGCTCTCCCGGTGTGAGACCTCAATGACCCGACTGCTTTGGAGCCTCTGAAAGAAATGCCAGTCCAAATGCCGGATATCGATCTTTCGCTGCTTCTGCCCGAAATCATCATCACCCTGGCTGGTGCAGCACTACTGCTTGCAAGCGCTTGGCTGGGCAAGGACGGCCAGCGCAAGATAGGGCTGGCCGCCATCGCAGCAATAGCCGTGGCAGCCCTCTTTTCCATTGTTGGGGGGAATGGTCAAGCGGTTGAGACCACCTTTGGCGGCTTTTTTGTCGCCGACTATTTCTCAGTCTTCATGAAGGTGCTGATGTATCTGGCCACCATCATGGCGATTCTTCTGGGGTGGGACTACTCCAAGCGAATCGGTATAGCCAACGGTGAATTCTACGTTCTGACCCTGTTTTCCCTGTTGGGTGCCATGATCATGGCTTCGAGCGGTGATTTTCTCACCCTCTACCTTGGTCTTGAACTGATGTCCCTCTCCATCTACATCCTGGCTGCTTATCGTCGGGACGATCCCAAATCCAACGAGGCGGGTCTTAAATATTTTCTGCTGGGCTCCCTTGCTTCCGGCCTGCTCCTCTACGGCATTTCCATGATTTATGGCAACACCGGCACGACTCTCTTTAGTGAGCTGCCTGCCATCTTGCAACAAGGACATTTGAGTGCCGGGTTGGGGCTGGGTCTGGTTCTCGTGATCGCCGGTTTGGCTTTTAAGATTGCCGCTGCACCCTTTCACATGTGGGCACCTGACGTTTACGAAGGGGCACCCACCTCGGTGACAGCTTTCATGGCGGTTCTTCCCAAACTCGCCGCCTTCGCCGCTATCTATCGCATCCTACCCGGGGCTTTTGGCCATTTGCAGGAGCAGTGGAGCACCATTCTCCAGCTCTTGGCTCTGCTGTCACTGGCTGTAGGTGCCTTTGCCGCCATCGTACAAACCAACATCAAACGCATGTTGGCTTACTCCTCCATCGGTCATGTGGGCTATGCCCTGATCGGATTGGCTGCTGGGGGGGCTGAGGGTTTTCAAGCGGTTCTGGTCTACCTCGCCATCTATATCTTTATGAACCTGGGAGCCTTTGCTCTGATCCTGGTCTTGAATCACGATGGGGAGTTCGGCGAATCCATTACCGACTATAAAGGCTTGGCCCATAAAAGACCGCTCCTTGGCTTTCTTATGGCGATGTTTATGTTTTCCATGGCAGGCATCCCACCTCTGGCAGGATTTGTCGGTAAGTTTTATGTCTTCATGGCCGCCGTCAAGTCCGGCATGCTGGGAGTAGCCATCATGGGCGTGCTCTTCTCCGCCGTGGGTGCCTTCTACTATCTTCGCATTGTCAAATTCATGTACTTCGACCAAGCCGAAGATGATTTCAAAATGCCGGTTACCTCCTACAGTCGCGTGGTGATCGCCGTGAGCAGTTTTGTCGTTCTGGTGTGGGGAATCTTCCCCGGGTATCTTCTCTCCTGGACAGAGGCATCCATTCAGAACTTTCTATGATACGCGACCGTATCTGAATGAACCTTCCTCCTGAAAAATCAACCCCTCTGCTGGATCAAGGCAGGGGGGTTTCTGTTTTTTGACATGAGTGATTCTTCCACTTTTCCCTTGGCAGCGACGATCCGGCAGGAGATGGATCAGTTTGGCTTGAAGCTCCCCTTCAGGCGTTTTATGGAGTTGGCTCTTTACCACCCTTTGCATGGCTACTATATGGGGGCCAGAACCCGCCTGGGGCGTGAAGGGGATTTTGTCACTGCCCCGGAAATGACCTCCCTGTTTGGGGAGTTGTTGACTCTGGAATGGATCCGGGTCTGGGAAGCCTTGGGCAAGCCGTCTGTTTTTCAGGTGGTGGAAGGTGGGGGGGGAAGTGGCCGCCTTGCTGGAGATATCTTGCGGACTGCCAAAAGATTTCCTCAATTTAATGCTGCTCTGCACTATATATTATTGGAGAAAAGCCCCGATTTTCGTTCCGAGCAAAAAAAATATCTTCAGGAGATGCTACTGGAGGAGGAAAAGGTTCAGTGGTTGAGCGATCCTGATGAATTGGCCGATCGGTCGATTCATGGGGTGATTTTTTCCAATGAACTTTTGGATGCCTTTCCAGTGCACTGGGTTGAAATGACCACGGAGGGGCTCAAGGAATTGGCTGTGGTTTCAGGGGGGGAGGGGTTTGAAACCAACCTGATTGAACCTGTGTCACCTCTTGTTTCAAACTATTTTGAGTCGATTGGAGTGGATCTGGCTGTAGGCTATCGTACCGAGGTGGGGCTTCCTGGCTGTCGATGGGTGGAGCAGATGGCGGGCAAGATAGCCAGAGGCCTGATGGTAACGATCGATTATGGCTACACCAGTCGGGAATATTATGCGCCGTTGCGGGCAGGTGGAACCCTTGTAGGCCATCGGGGGCACCATCGGGTAGATGACCCCCTGCTCTATCCGGGGCAGATGGATCTGACGGCGCATGTGGATTTTTCAGCCTTGGCCCGATCTGGTGTGGCGGGCGGGCTTACCACCTATGGCTATACAACCCAAGCGTGGTATCTGATGGGTGTTGGCATGTTGGAGCGGTTGGAGATGGTTTTGGCGAAGGAAGGGTTGGATTCCGCCAAGGGGGCTGAGCTTCGACAAGCTGTCATGCGTCTTATCCTGCCCCAGGAGATGGGGGAGCGATTCAAGGTTTTGGTCCAGGGAAGAGGGATGGAAATCGGCGGGCTTTTGGGTTTCCGATTGAACAATCAACGTGATCGCCTTTGATCCGCCAAGCATTGATGATAGATTATGACAAGTTTAAACAATAGTCGGCATAGGATCGGTCAATGACAGGTCATCAATCAATGGCGCAGAGGTTGGTGTGATGGGCATCATGAATGGCAAGCGGGGTGTGATTTTTGGGGTAGCCAATGAGCGGTCCATTGCCTGGGCGATTGCTCGGGCCTGCCACCGTGAAGGGGCTGATCTGGCCTTTACCTATCTGGGTGAGGCGCTGGAAAAACGCGTTCGCCCATTGGCCGAACAGGTGGAATCCGACCTGTTGTTTCCCTGTAATGTGGGCTCTGATGCTGAAATAAAAGAGGTGTTCGAGCAACTGGGAGCACGCTGGGGTGGGGTCGATTTTGTGGTGCACGCCGTTGCTTTTGCCAATAAAGAGGAATTAAAGGGTCACTATGTCCAGACCAGCCGGGAAGGTTTTCACCTGGCGATGGATATTTCGGTCTATTCCCTGACGGCTATCTGTCGAGAGGCCGCTCCTCTCATGAAAGCGGGGGGCAGCGTGGTGACGCTCTCCTATCTGGGGGCCGAGCGGGTGATGCCCCACTACAATGTCATGGGAGTGGCCAAGTCGGCTCTTGAGGCCAGCACCCGTTATCTGGCAGCTGATCTGGGCCCTGGTGGTATTCGCGTCAACGCCATCTCCGCCGGTCCCATCAAAACCCTGGCCGCCTCCGGTATTGGGGATTTTAAATCCATATTGAACTGGAACCGGGATAACGCCCCCATGCGACGCAACGTCGATGCCTCCGAAGTGGGTGAGGCGGCCCTTTTCCTGCTCTCTGATCATGGTAGTGGAATCACTGGTGAAGTTCTCCATGTCGATGTTGGTTATCACATCGTCGGCATGAAGGCGGTGGATGACTGACGGTATGTCTGGTAACGGTTTCGGACTGTTGTTCAGAGTGACCTCCTTTGGTGAGAGCCACGGCCCTGCCATCGGCGCGGTGGTGGAAGGGTGTCCTCCAGGGTTACCCCTGACTGAGCAGGATCTTCAGACTGATCTCGACCGTCGAAGGCCTGGTCAAAGCCGTCACACGACCCAGCGCCAGGAAGCGGACCAGGTACGCATCCTCTCCGGGGTGTTCGAAGGGGTCACCACGGGCACCCCCATCGGTCTGCTCATCGAAAACAGCGATCAGCGCTCCCGGGATTATTCCGCTATCAAGGATCTCTTTCGGCCTGGTCACGCCGACTATACCTACTGGAAAAAATATGGGGTTCGGGATTACCGGGGTGGGGGGCGCTCCTCAGCCAGGGAAACCGCCATGCGGGTGGCTGCCGGGGGGATTGCCAAAAAGCTGCTCTCAAGCCAAGGTATCTCCATTCGCGGTGCTCTGATCGGTATGGGAGGTCATAAAATTGACCGGGCGCGGTGGGATTGGCAGGAGGTGGGGCGCAACCCTTTCTTTTGTCCTGATGCCCTGGCGGCAGAACAATTTGCCGACGAACTTGACGCCATTCGCAAGGCAGGGGATTCAGTGGGGGCCTTGCTGGAGGTCGTGGCCCAAGGGGTTCCGGCTGGATTGGGGGAGCCGATATTTGATCGACTGGATGCTGATTTGGCCAAGGCATTGATGTCCATCAACGCCGTTAAGGGGGTCGAAATTGGTGCTGGCATGGCTGCAGCCGATGGCACCGGATCGGCTATGGCTGACGAAATGTTTCCCGGTGATGGTACTGGGGAGGTTCAATTTTCAAGTAACCATGCGGGAGGGATCCTGGGGGGGATTTCCAGTGGCCAGGAGATTGTGATGCGCCTGGCCGTCAAACCGACCTCTTCCATCAGCGTGCCCCGACAAACCGTAGACATCCATGGCAACCCTGCCCAGATCGTTACCAAAGGGCGCCACGACCCCTGCGTGGGCATTCGGGCTGTGCCTGTTGCTGAAGCCATGGTCGCTCTGGTGTTGATCGATCATTTTTTACAGTTCAAAAGCCGTAATGAGCTTGTTACAGGGACCTTCATGCCCTGACCCTCCCCTGCCTGGAGATCCATTTCTTCATTTTCCGTCGTTCACAAAAACATCCTGTTTTTGTCCTCCTTTTTCCCTGTTCTCTTGGTATTGCGGGGAATTTTCCCACCATTCCTGTCCCGATTTTCCCTCACCATTCCAGTCAGCCTCCTGTCGATAAGGATGTGAGGCAATGATTATGAGAAAAAATTTCTCCTTAGTTGGTATTCACCTTGACCATGCCCACCCTATATGGGCTATCATCTGACATAAAAGTACAATTGTATTTTACGGACAGTTTTTTGATGATAATTTTATGTCTTATTTATCCCTTCAGGGGGCCGGTGGAGAGGTAGGCCATTCCGGCTTGGCACCCTCCCAAGGTAAGGAGGTGGTCATGATTTGCAGACCGTTCTTGGTTTGAAAACATATGATCCAGTAGGACTCATGGGGAGTGGGCTGTCCAGCCTATCTTGCTATTTTGAGTGTTGGGCCAACTTGAGGCTGGGATCTGGCATTCCTTGCCAACGATTTCTGATTAAAGAGGCCAAGCAAAGGGGTAAGGTAGGAGCCTGATCTAAATAGACATTGAAATGCGGGGCTCTGGCAGAATGACAGACCTCACCAGCCAGCTTTGCCTCAATAAAAAATTGACGATTATTCCAGGTTTTTTTACTCCCATGGCAGGTGAGTAGAGATCCCCATTTTTAATGCCATCACCCTGCCTTTTGAAATAAGCCGGGTAGTCCTTGAAAGCTCTCGATATTTTTCAGGATTTTTTCTGGAGTTACAGGAAGAGGGAAGGGCCTTATCCAGAAATGCCGTTGGTTTGATCGTGTCGGCATTTTTCGGTTTCTTCCAGCCTGAGGTCGAGATGTCGCCTGGATTGTTTTAACTGCTGGAAGTATGGGAAATGATCCCTTATCAATTCCTGTCCCGGAACTTTCAATCCTATATCGTTTCAAAGGGATATCGTGATTCAGGATCTTCATGCCTTGCAGGAATTTATGACAAGAAAAAAATGTAAAAATTGGTCCTGAAAGTGTCTGGTATAGAACTGGAAGAAGAGGTCAGTAGCGAAATGGGTCTGGTTGGAAAGGAGACCGTTTCTTGATTGAGTCGGTGTTGGAACATCCTGGCGTTGGTGATTTCGACTTTATAAAAGGGAAAAAACCAGAAAACTTCTTGACAATTGGAAAAGAAAAAAAATAATTATAGTAAGAAGGGATTTAATTAAAGAAAGGGAAATGAGATGTCATCTGATTTAGTCAAGCACGCCGCCGAGATTGTCGGTGCCTACGTTTCAAATAATGAAATACGAGCTAACGAGGTGCCCGGTTTGATTAATCAAATTTACGGCACCCTGAGCAGCCTCTCCGGGGGAAAACTTGAGGAGATGGCTTATCCGGTCCCTCATCCGATAGCTGACGAGTCGGCCAAACAGGAAAAAAATAGTGCCGAAGGAAAAAGCATTGCAGCAACTTCACGCAAACCTGCTCCTAAAATCAAGCCCAAGCCTGCCGTCGCCATCGATAAGGCTGTACGGGAAGATGCGGTAACCTGCCTGATTTGCGGCAAGGCCTGTCAGGCGCTCAAAGGTCATCTGACCCGCTCCCACAAGGTCAATGTCGATGACTATCGGCAGATGTTTGACTTGCCTAAAGATTTTCCTCTGGTTTCACCCTCCTATTCCGCTCGACGGCGCCAGTTGGCTATTGATGCCGGATTGGGGGAAAAGCTGCGTGAATCCCGCAAGGAAAAGCGTTCAAAAAAAAACAAACCCTAACAGGTGGATAGCTGGATTCTGATTGCTGCAAGGGGTGGGCAGGCGGTTTGAAGGATTGATGATTAGGATAAAAAAAACGGGCCTTTCCATGGGGAAGACCCGTTTTTTTTGGCGTTTTTTTGGACACCCGTTTGGTTCAGGGCTGGTTGAGTGGTCGTGGGAGATTATCGCCAGGGAGGGCTTGGCGGTGGGGCTGTTTTTTCTATAGCCATTCCCATTAAGAGCTGGATGTATACCGTTGCACTTTTGCCGTTATTGCCGCGAAGGTGGGAATAGGGGGCTTGGCACGAACCTTTCCAAACCTTGACCACCTTCACCTGATTTTCTGAAGAGTTGATTGTTTCTTGAGGGCCATCATTATTTCCCTGGATCCTCACTTTTGCAGGGGGGACGCGTCAGAGAAGAGTGTCCAATTCTTAAGGTGGGCCTGCTATACCAGGGCTAAACGGATGCTGACTGTAGGAACGGTATTTTGTTTTCTTCATCAGAATTGTCTTTGCTGCCAAAGCGGGTTTTATTGGTTTTCCAGGATGGTTTTCAAGTAGCTTCCAGTCCAGGAGCCTTTTTTGTTGGCGACGATCTCCGGGGAGCCTTCCGCCACCACGCATCCCCCTTTTTCACCCCCCTCCGGTCCCAAGTCGATAATCCAGTCGGCACACTTGATGACATCCAGGTTGTGCTCGATGACGACGATGGTGTTGCCTGATTCCACCAGTCGTTGCAACACCTCCAACAGCTTGCGGATGTCGTCAAAGTGCAGGCCGGTGGTGGGTTCATCCAAAATATAGAGGGTTCGGCCCGTCGCGCGTTTGGAGAGTTCCCGGGCAATTTTGACCCGCTGGGCCTCCCCCCCGGAGAGGGTGGTGGCGGCCTGTCCCAGGCGGATATAACCGAGGCCGACATCCATCAGGGTGCTGAGTTTATTGCGTACGGCCGGGAAGGCGGTAAAGAGCTCCAGGGCTTCTTCCACCGTGAGATTCAATGCCTGGGAGATGGAGAGGCCCTTGAAAAGAATTTCCAGGGTTTCCCGGTTGTATCGGGAGCCATCGCACAGATCGCAGGTGACGAAAATGTCCGGTAAAAAAAGCATTTCGATTTTGGAAAGGCCTTCACCGGCACACGCTTCACACCGGCCTCCCTTGACGTTGAAGCTGAAGCGTCCCGGCTTATAACCCCTGGCCCGGGCCTCGGGAACCGCTGCAAAGAGCTCTCGGATGGGGGTGAAGAGCCCGGTGTAGGTGGCTGGGTTGGAGCGGGGGGTGCGACCGATGGGGGATTGGTCGATGTGGATCACCTTGTCCAGCTGGGAGAGCCCTTGAATCCGGTCAAACACGCCGGAGGCGACCCGGGCGGAGTGGAGCCGTTGGGCCAGAGCCGGGTAGAGGGTATCCAGTATCAGACTTGATTTGCCGGAACCTGAAACCCCGGTGATGCAGTTGAATAGCCCCAGAGGCAGGGTGGCGTCGACTTTGCGCAGGTTGTGGGTGGCGACTCCTGACAGAGAGATGATCCGTTTCAGGTCCGGCTCTCGCCGTTTTTCAGGGATGGCGATGGTCAACTTGCCGGAGAGATATTGGCCGGTGAGGGAGTTGGCCGATTGGGTGATCACCTCAGGTTTGCCGCTGGCCACCACCTCTCCCCCGTGCTCTCCCGCTCGCGGTCCCATATCCACCAGATAGTCGGCACAGCGGATCGCCTCTTCGTCGTGTTCTACCACCACCACGGTGTTCCCCAGATCCCGAAGCTTGAAGAGGGTATCCAGCAGGCGGCGGTTATCCCGTTGGTGGAGACCGATACTGGGCTCATCCAGGATGTAGAGCACCCCTGTGAGCCCGGAGCCGATTTGGTTGGCCAGGCGTATCCGCTGCCCTTCCCCACCGCTCAGAGTGGCTGCTGAGCGGTTTAAGGTGAGATAATCGAGGCCGACGGAGATGAGAAAACCCAAACGGTCCTGCACCTCCTTGAGAATTCGCCGGGCGATTTCTGTTTCCCGGGGGGTGAGCTTCAGGTCGTGGAGGAATGTCTGGGCGTGGTCCAGGTGGAGGGCTGAAAATTCGGCGATGTTTTTTTGGCCCACCCGAATATGCAAAGCTTCCTTGCGCAGTCGCTGTCCCTGGCAGGTGGGGCAGGGGGAGCCGGAGCGATATTGGCGCAACTCTTCCCGCACTTCGTCGGATTCGGTTTCGACATAGCGTTTTTCCAGCAGGTCGAGAATGCCCTCCCACTGCTGGTGGACCGTGCGCCGTCGGCGTCGAAAACCGCGATATTTAAAACGGATTTTTTCCTCCCCACCGCCGTTTAACAACACTTCCCGGTCCCCTTCGGGCAGATCTGTCCAGGGGGTGCGGATGTCGATGCCGAAATGTTCGGCCACGGTATAGAGAATTTCCCGGGATTGGTGGGCTGTGGGTTTGGCCCAGGGGGCGACGGCTCCACCCCGGAGGGTGAGGTCGGGGTTGGGGACCACCAGTTCCGGGTCAAAATATTCTTCGCTACCCAGTCCACCGCAGCGGGTGCAGGCCCCAAAAGGATTGTTGAAGGAAAAGAGCCGGGGCTCGATTTCCGGATAGGAGATGTTGCAGCGGATGCAGGCGTGGCGTTCGGAAAAGAGAATTTCCCGGGCTTCGGCGCCGGGAATGAGCACGTTGACAATGCCTTCGGTGAGTCCCAGAGCGGTCTCCAGGGAGTCGGCCAGTCGGGCTTCAATGCCGGGTTTGACCACCAGCCGGTCCACCACCACGGCGATGGTGTGTTTGATTTTGCGGTTTAAGGCTGGGACTTCATTGATCTCATGGGTTTCGCCATCCACCAGCACCCGGGTGAATCCCTGTTTTTGCAGCTGGGCAAACTCCTTGCGATACTCTCCCTTGCGACCCATGACGATGGGAGCGGTGAGGAGCATGCGGGTTTTTTCCGGCAGATCCAGCAGGGCATCCACCATCTGGCTGATGGTCTGGCTTTCGATGGGATCGCCACAGCCATGACAGAAAGGTTTGCCGATGCGGGCAAAGAGCAGGCGCAGATAGTCGTGAATCTCCGTCACCGTACCCACCGTGGAACGGGGGTTTTTGGAGGTGGATTTTTGTTCGATGGAGATGGACGGGGAGAGACCCTCGATGGCATCCACGTCGGGTTTGGAGCGCATGCTCAAAAATTGCCGGGCATAGGCTGAGAGGGACTCCACATAGCGCCGTTGCCCTTCCGCCGACAGGGTGTCGAAGGCCAGGGAGGATTTGCCGGAGCCGGAGACGCCGGTGATGACGGTAAGGGCATCGGTGGGCAGCTCCAGGTTGATGTTTTTTAAATTATGCTCCCGGGCACCCCGGATGATGATTTTCTTTGGTTTCATGGCGGACAGTGGGGGTGAAAAAATGCTCCAATGTTATGCGGTGGATATCCGGTGACGGACGCTGCTACGCCTTCTTGCCGCAGAGGGCGCCATCTTTTGGGGAGACAGCGAAGGGGGGCGTCAGGTCGGTGGTTGAGAGGGGCAGTCGTTGGTTTAGTGGCTTCACCTTAAAATTGCTGGCCCCTGCTCCGCAACCATTCCCGATGGGGTCGGGCGGTTTTCCGGCTCTTGAGTGGGTCATATGCAGCAGATTGGGGCATTTGACACATTTTTTTGATGGAGTAGGGAACAAATTCTCCCCAAAATCAACTCTATCAGTGGATGGCCGGGAATCTGCACTGGGAAAATCCTCTTGGGGTAAAAATGTCAGATATCATTTTTCCAGCCTCTGAAGGGAGGTAGGCGACACGTGATCCGGATTTCCGGTGTAATCGATCTTGGGCGATGGCCTGTGAAATGGGGGCTTGTGCTTGTGATCGTGGGGTTTTTTGGGTTTTCTCACAAGGCGTATCCCGAGGACGTAACCTCCAAAGAAGCCAGAGAGGTGTTCCTGGCGGTTGGACCCAAACCCCTTACCCCCTTCCAGCTGATCGATCATCGGGGTGGGTCATTTGGCCCGGAACAGTTTGGGGGCTATTGGAGTCTGCTGTTTTTCGGTTATACTTTTTGTCCCGATATTTGCCCCACGGTGATGGGGGATTTGGAGGGTGTTTTTGTAGAATTTGAAGAGAGAAGGGCGCTGGACGAAAGCTTGCGGGCGATTTTTATCTCGGTGGATCCCAAGCGGGATGACCCGGAGCGGGTGGGCGCGTATGTCGACTATTTTCACCCCGCATTTGTCGGGCTCACTGGTGATCCCAAAGAGATACAAGCTCTGGCAACTCAGGTGGGGGCTGTCTATTTTATCAGGCCGGGGCAGGAGGAAGAGGATTATCTGGTCTCTCACACCGCTTCGGTTTTTTTGATCGATCCCAAGGGGCGCTTTGTGGGGATTTTTCCAGCTCCCCATGAACCCCGGAAACTGGCTGAACGTTTTATTCAAATACGAAAACAACACGAAGGAGAAACACCATGAAATATCTGTTGGGGCTGTTTGCGGCCCTGGTCTGTGGATTTGGGGTGCAGAGTGGGGCTGTAGCGATGGATGGCAGCCATACCGTACATGTGGATAAGGCCTGGGTGCGGGCAGCACCTCCCAATGCCGCAGTGATGGCAGGTTATTTTATCCTCATGAACGGTTCCAATACCGAGCAGGTACTGACCGGTGCCAAAAGCGATCAGTTCAACAAGGTGGAGATCCATCGCACTGAAATGCACGATGGCATGGCGCACATGATCGAGCAAAAAGAGCTTAAGATCGGTGTGAACAAAGAGGTGATGCTCCGTCCTGGTGGCTTGCATCTGATGCTGATCGGCCCCAAGGCCCCCATCAAGGAAGGGGATACCGTGGAGATGGTCCTCACCTTTGGCAGCGGCGAGGAGATGGTCGTGAGTGCTCCCGTGAAAAAAGGCCCCATGGGCAAGATGAAAATGGGTGGCAAGGAGATGGATCACTCCAAGCCCATGGATCACTCCAAGCACATGATGAAGCATTGATGATTTGATCCATTGGGTGCGGGGGTGAAACAAGCGCAGCCAAAGCCCCCCGTGCCCGATGGATGAGCCCCACCTCTGCTGGCCAAGGCACGCCTGTCAGCCCATCCTGGCCCAGCTCTCCCATTGGATTTTCTTTTCAGCGCCCTCCTGGTTTTAGCCAAAGCCCCTTTTTATATGCGATCCCTTTGGGTTGGCCTCTTGGGCTATCTCTGATCCCATGATCTGATCAGCGACGGTTTGCGCTTGTTTCCATCATGTTCTAAATTGTCCACACTTTTCGGATGAAGTGTCACCAAAAATGTGCCGGATAAGGAGAAAAGGATGGCTTTGATATCCCGTAAATGGCTTGTTGGATTGTTTGTGGCTTGGTTTTCTCTGCCGTTTTTGGTGGGAAGTGGCGAAGCTTTGGCTGAAACGCAACTCTGTCCTTTACACAACGCTCCCATGCTTTCCGGGGAGTCGCTGGCCCAAAAGGGTGGGGAGGAGAACACCCTGGCGGCTGTGGGTCAGTCCGTTTTGGTTGAAGATGAAACCAGCGGTGGGGAGAATTCTCCAAAAGGTCGTGTTTGTAAAAAAGGAGTGCAGGATCCTGCGCCGATGAGCGGTGCCTCCGGTGGCTGCGGTAAGATGGCTGGTGGATCTGGTGGCTGTTGCAAGATGGCTGGTGGATCCGGTGGTTGCGGTAAGATGGCTGGTGGATCTGGTGGCTGTTGCAAGATGGCTGGTGGATCCGGTGGTTGCGGTAAGATGGCTGGTG